>CALVPX010000009.1 GCA_944354265.1 uncultured Clostridia bacterium
TTTTACACTAAAGAAGCGACGTTGTCTCTTTTTTTATAGGTGTTGCACTTCAAATTATAATCTGTCTTCCCCCCTTTGCACAAGGGGGGCTAAGGGTACCCACCCATTAATTAAACAATTATGAAAGTTAAAGTAAGAAAAATTTTACTGTGCGTGTTCTTTGCGCTGTTCATAGTCACCCTTTTCACTGCCTCGTTTTCACTTGGCAGGTATTCGTCTGTCCAATCTTCGGAGAGCAATTACGATGATGACTTTGAATATACCCTTTACGACTCCATTGTCGTCAACACCATAGACGAATTTTTCGCCGCTATCAGCAATGGTTATAACTACATAATCATCGGCGATGCAATAAAGGACCCCCTCATAATCGCAGGCTCCATGAGCGATATCCGCGATGACCTTATTATCGATTTAAACGGTCACGAAATTCAGCGCAACAGCCGCGACCCCCTTTTGAATGTCACCACAGGTTTTGCCCTCACAATAATCGATAGAGTGGGTACAGGCAGCATGTATAACCCCGTCGGCTCGGTTATTCAGGTCAGCGGCGGCACGTTGACCGTTCAGAACGGCATTTTCGAAAGCGGCCCCCGCAGCGACGATTCAAGGAATGGCGTTTCTGACGAGAATTATAACGAGTATGCAACAACCGATAATAACAATAATTGGGTCACTGATGGCGGCGGCTCGATAAGTGGTGGAACTAGTGGAACTGCACAAGTAACTGTTTATCGCAATAGCAATATAGGGTCAGAAAACACTTCAAATACTTATGGTGATAGCATAGGTACTGTGGCATTGCCCATAATCACGCCTAAAGCAACAGGCAGGGGCGTAGTCAATGGCAGCATGTACTTTGATGATGCTGAAGAAGAAAGAATATATTATACATGTAATGGGTATAATGTCATAAAAGATGACACCTACCTTTACTATACCTACGAAGCAGACAATATGCAGTATTCCACCGTTGCCGATAAGTCCACCGCAAATTATTACTATCGGTACTATGTAAATGGTGGTGAGCTTGGAGATACTCAGGATTCTGTAAATTCTTACTTTGCATACGCAAGTGATCAAACTCTTAAAGATCCAAATGACTCAAGCGATCAAAGAATCCTCGTCACCGTATATGTATTTAACGATGTAAAATACTATGCCGCTGAACAGAGTGGCTACAAAGATTCAAGCGGTACCTCGGGCTTTGGCGCAGTTAAAATGCAGAGCGGCAATCTGTATGTTCGCGGCGGCACATATTATTCCTACTTCGGCGAGGAAAACACCTTCGGCGTTCAGTCCACCGGCGGCCTCATGTCGGTCAATCCCACGGGCTCAAACGCGATAAATTTCTACGCCTACCAAAACGGCGTCTGCGTTGACTGCCGCACATCATCAAGTAATACAAATACTCCGGTAAATGAAATGCTCAACATTTCAAGCGGCAATTTCTATTCCGAACTTGGCGACACCGTCCGCGTTGAAAACGGTCACCTTGTTATCGGCACAGCCGATTTCACTAAGGATGTTGGCAGCTACTCAGGAGAAACAACCACAACTTGGGGAAGAAACGGCTCTGTAATTAATATCTCCGGCGGCACGCTTACAATCAACAATAGCGCGGACTTTGATATCACCGGTTCATATATCAACGGCATATATTCGCATAAAGGTGATGCCGAAACAAGAGTTACCGTTACAAATGCAACCTTTACATTCAACGGAACTAATAATTCGCATCACAACTGCGGCATTTATGCTGAAGATGGCAACGTATCTTGCCGTGGCAACACCACAATAAACCTTTCCAACGGCGCAAGCAACAACAGGGGTATTTATTCCGCCGGCAATGGCTATATTGCTTTTGGTTTGAGTGGAGATAATGTAACTACCCGGCAAACAACAATAACGGTTGCTAATGGTCAATCTGCAAATAACTATGGCATTTATTCCACGGGCGGTAGAATTTACGGCTACGGAACAACAAATATAACACTCGGTGCTGATGGTTCTTATTCAACTAACAGTCAGGGTATTTATTCCACGGGCGGTACTATTACCCTTGGCAGAGAAAATAGCCAAGATAAGACAACTATCACTGTTTATGGCAATAATTCAGCTACGGGATATTCTACAGGAAACTTCGGTATACAGACCTCGAGTGGCACAATAAATGCACATGGTGCAATTGATATAGATGTTACAGGCGTAAGCTCAAGCGGAATACTTGCAACAACGGGAAGCACGATAAATGTTTATGGCGTCATAGATTGTACCATTGATATGGCGTCATCGGATAGTGTAAATAGAGAATTGTCAAGCCCTGCTGTTTATGTAAATGGCGGCAATATAGTGATTAATTCCACAGCAACAACAGAGGAAACGCACTCAACTATCACGTCCGACGGCTTTGGCTTGGTTGTTAATGACGGTGACATTACAGTTACGAACGGTAGAATCGATGTCACAACAACGCGCACTACAGCAGTTTACCTTACGGGCGGTAAGCTTGATATTGCAGAAGCTGCGACGATGAATGTAAATTCGAGAATAAATGCTGACTGTGAGTGGGCAATGGGCGATGATGCTTCATTGCAGGGTGCAAATATCTACAACGGCGTATATGTTCGCGGCGGTTCGCTCATCTCTAACGGCACTTTAAACGTTGAACACGTCGGCGTGGCTAATGATAGTGTTTTAAACAATGATGGTTCTAAAAACACAGAAGGTAATAATGCGCATATAACTGCTGAGCGCTCGTATAATCAGGGTAATGCACAAAATTCTGACGACGGGTTACCTATATATAATAGCACTAACGCTTATTATGAATTTGCTATAAAGAGCTATGCTGTTCGCGTTGAGGCGGCCACAGGGTCTACTTCCACAGTCACCATAACCAAGGGCAATATTGTCAATCAGGTTACGGGTAGTGACGGTAATCAGGTTGGCGGTGGCGGCGGCATATATGTTAGCGGCGGCACTGTTACTTTGGGTCAGCAGGGCGCAACTGCTGAAAATGACCTCTCAATAAGCGCCACTGGTACAGACGCTTTTGCACAATATTTCCATGTAACAAATGCGTCTACAAACTGGTCGGCACGATTGCCTCGTACGGGTGGCCATGCGGTGCAGGTTACGGGCGGTACGCTTACAATCAATAGTGGTACATACAATTCAGCATTGGGCAATGGCATTCTTCTGACCAACGGCAATATTACTGTTAAAGGCGGCACTATTGTCGGCGGTGATGATGAATATAACTCTTCTCAAAGGCAATATCCTCCTTGTGGTGCGGCGGCCTCCTATTGCTTAAAGGTCTGCGGTGGCGAAATTGACATACAAGATGGCATCTTTGGCAGCCCTAAAACAGTAACTGCTACAAACGCTTTAGTTCCAAGTAGTGGCGCTTTTATAATGGGTATTTCGGCTGACAATCGCGGTACTGCAAATATCTCTAAGGGAACATTCAATGTCGGCGGTCAGTCAGCATTTGCTGTGTATCAGCATGCCACGGTCACATTCGGCAGTCAAGCTACTACAAATCAAAACGACGACATTTATGTCCGCGGTTTAGCTGCAGGTCTTACGGTAGAAAATTCTCCTGAAAGCTCTATCTTCGTTACAATCTATAACGGTGAATTCCGCGGATTTAGAAACGGCAATGGCGATGGCATATGGTTTGGTAACAGGTACGCGCTTACAAGAATTTTTGGCGGCCAATTCATTGGCGAATCGCGCTATGGATTAAATATTGATGATGGCGGCAGACTTCAGATAAGCGGCGGCACTATTCAAGGCGAGCAATATGGTATAAACGTTTCCTTAACTCGCTTGGTTGATGCGCCTATGGCTATTGATTCTACTAGAAGAACAGTTGGTGATACTGTACTAGACATATCTGGCACGGCCAATATTTCAGGCTACCAAGCTGGTTTAAGAGTTTCAGCTCTATATGCAACAACCGATGATGCCAACTGTATCGAAATTTCTGGAGGAACATTCTCAGGAACAAATGCAGATGATAGCGCTGGTTTAAGGTTAGATACTGCCTTGAACGCAACAAATATTGTTCATATCACAGGGGGTACATTCACCGGCTATTATGGCGGTTATTATGGCGTTGACGGCGCAAACGGCATAGATGACGGTCTGTTAATTGAAGGTAATAGTACTGCATTTACCGGAACACAATATGGTTTCTACTTTGCTGACAATCCTTGGTCAGGAACTATTGCTAATCCCACAAACAATGTTGCTATTATCGGCGGTACATTTAGTGCAACAAATCCTAATGGTGAGGCTATACAAGGTCTCAATAATGATATAAGTACCGGCGATGTATTTACTGAGCATACAGGTGATTTGCGTTATGGCATCAGCGAAGAAGCAAATATCTACGGTAACGTAGGCCCCGGCACTAGTACTGGTGGATATGCAATTAACAACATAAACTCCAATAGATTCACTCTTGAAACAAGACCTTAAAGCCTAATTATTTAAACTTTTTACAATTTTGTTAAAATGTTGTGCGGGAGTTTTTTACATATAGGTGATATAATTTAATCGTAAGGGTTGCAGGTGGAAGGTAGCTTTCCCCTCAACCGCTTAAAGGCGGATTACGGGCGGCAAAGCCCGCACCGTCCAAAACCAAAATTTTCGGTCGGGATTCGGGTGGCCGTTCTGTCTTCTCCCCGACCGTACGCCACTGGCGGCGTTCCCTATCTTTAAGGAACTGCGCCAAAATTATTGGTGCTTGCACCCTTGGCGATTAATATATCATTATTTTTCTTCCTAACAATATTTATTTTACGGGGCGGGGCGATTTTCAATCGCCCCGCCCTTCTTTTTTGCCTTATTGTAGCCCCTTTTGTCCGTCGCCACCATTGTCATTTCGACTGTAGCCGTCAGGCGAAATGGAGAAATCTGCGTGAACGTAGTCTGACTCCGTTTGGGGGATTTCTCCACTGCGCTCGCTGCTGCTCGCTTCGGTCGAAATGACAGAGTGGGAGGGGGTGTCGCTCGCTACGGTCGTAAGGAGCGGAGCGACGGAATAGCGATTGTTCGCCGAAGGCGCAATCGCGTCAATGACAGGGTGGGAAGAGGTGGTATTTTCTGATTGCGGGTCATGTGGCTCCTTTGTGTAAAGGGAGCTGGTGCGCTCTTGCGCGCCTGAGGGATTGTCATTGTAAGTGCAGGACAATCCCCCCTTTGATCCCCCCTTTGATCCCCCCTTTGCACAAGGGGGGCAAGGGCTTTGTGACTCCGTTTGGGGGATTTCTCCGCTGCGCTCGCTGCCGCTCGCTTCGGTCGAAATGACAGGGTGGGAGGGGGTGTCGCTCGCTTCGGTCGAAATGACAGTGGTGACCGAAAACGGCGCAAGGACAACGCCGTTTTCGGTCACCGCGTCGGGCATTCTTATGCCCTCGCTCATTTCACAAGGCAAAACAACACACCGTGTTGTTTTGAGAATACCTTGCTCATCCCGCCCATTATTTCGCAAGGGTGGCAGGGTTGCGCTTCAAATCTCAACCGCGCCGCGGGCTGAAAGCCCGCGGCGAAATAAAAATTATTGACAAATTTTGCATGGTATTGTATAATTTTGCCAAGCAACAGCAATGTTGCCCGTAGCGAGGGCGACCTTGGCGGTTAGTCACTTCCCCAAAAAGGAGGTGATACATATGACGAACGAAATGATATATTTGCTTATGCTATTGATTGGCAAAAGCGATATTATATCTGTTACGGTCAACAACAGCACCGTGGTTATTCGCATAAAAAAGTAACTGCCTTGGGTCCAAATAAGGCAGTTACTTTTTTTACAAAAATTTAACTTGCAGGACTAACCGCTTAAACGGTTTCGCCCTTGTCTACTTATATTATAATCGCAAGCAGCAAATTTGTCAATACTTTTAACTTAAAAATTGACGCGCCGCGGGCTGAAAGCCCGCGGCGCGTCTGCATTTTACACTATCACATTTATTATTATACCGAGCACGCCCGAAATAATAATAAGCAGTATGGGCGAAAAGGATTTCTTTTTCCACAGCCGCCAAACAATGGCTATGGCGGCGATTATAACAAAGATCACAAGGCTGCTCCAATCGAAGGCAAACGAATCGCCCACAGGGGTGAACCCGAAAATCTGCGTTATGAACATTGTTATCGCCGTGGCGATTATCAGGCCGATAATCGTCGGCTGAATGCCGTTCAGCACGCTCTTTACGCCCGCGTACTTCAAAAGGTTGTTTATCAGCGCGGCGATTATGAGTATTATCACAAAAGAGGGCAGCACCACGCCCAAGGTGGCCACAAGCGCGCCCAAAAATCCCGCCTGCGACGAGCCGATGAATGTGGCCATGTTGACCGCAAGCGGCCCGGGTGTTGACTCCGCCACGGCGATAAAGCTTAAAAATTGCTCCTCGGTCAGCCAATTGTTTGATATCACCACTTCGCGTATGAGCGAAATCATGCCGTACCCGCCGCCGAACGACAATGCACCTATTTGCAGGAAGGTAGAAAAGAGTGACAGATAAATCATTGCTTTTCCTCCTTATTTTTGGACTCCGTTTGGGGGATTTCTCCACTGCGCTCGCTGTCGCTCGCTTCGGTCGAAATGACAGGGTGGGAGGGGCTGTCGCTCGTTCCGCTCAAGATGACGGGGGAGTGGATGGCATTTTTGGTGTCATTTCGACTGTAGCCGTCAGGCGAAACGGAGAAATCTGCGTGAACGTATTCTGACTTCGTTTGGGGGATTTCTCCGCTGCGCTCGCTGCCGCTCGCTTCGGTCGAAATGACAGGGTGGGAGGAGGGGGAGGTGGCGCGGGAACGGGAGCGGTTTATAAAGAATGTAATAAGGTATACAATCAGCGCAAGCCCTGCGGCTATCAGCACATAGTATATGGAGGAAAAGCTTATCGCCAACACGCTGAGGGTTATCATGCACGCCGCCGAGGCGATAAAGGTGATAATGTTGAACGCCGTCTTGGGCAGCTTTAAAAACATCTTTACTCCCGCGCTCGCAATCAAAAATATGACGCACACCTGTATGCCCTCGAAGGCGTAGGCGACGTATTCAAGCTGCATAAACGCCTCGAAGAACAGCGATATTAAGTATATGATGACGAACGACGGTATGCACACGGCCACCGTCGCCGCAAGCGAGCCCCAAAACCCCGCCATTTTGTAGCCGACATATGTAGCCGAATTTATGGCTATGGGACCGGGCGTCGATTCGGCTATCGTCACAATGTTTAAAAATTCGCCGTTTTCAAGCCACTTGCGCTTTGCCACAAATTCGTTTTCAAGCAGGGTGATCATGGCATATCCCCCGCCGAATGTGAACAGCCCTATCTTGAGCATGGTAAAAAACAGCGTCAGGCACATCTTTAATTTTTTCATACTGCCTCCTTTACACCCCAATTATACATCTTGACAAAACATATGTAAAATATTATAATTTAATAAAAAAGATAGGTAAATACTTATGACTTTGCGGCATATAAAGACCTTTTACGAGGTGTGCATGAGGGGCGGGGTGACGAGCGCCGCCAAAAGTTTGTGCGTGGCGCAGCCATCGGTCAGTCAGACCATCGCCGAGCTTGAAAGCTACTACGGCGTGCAGCTGTTCGAACGGGTGGGGCGCAAGCTTGTCCTCACGCCCGAGGGCGAAAAACTTAAAATAAAGGCGGCGGAGGTGGTGGCGCAGTTTGAAGATTTCGAGGCCGCCGCAACTTCTGCCAAGAACAGCCCGTCGGTGCGCATGGGCGCCTCCATGACGGCGGGCAAAATTGTGCTTCCCCGCCTCATATGTGCCGTTCAATCGCACATATCGGGGGTGGAATGTACGGCGCTTATCGACAGTACCGCCGCCATAGAGGGCATGGTTGGGGAGGGCGCGCTCGACTTTGCAATAGTCGAGGGGCGCATTTCGGGCGATATCGCCGCCGAGGAGTGGGCTAAGGACAGGTTGGTCGCGGTGTGCGCGCCGTCCGCGCCCTTCCCGAAGGCCGCGGACGGCGCAGGCCTTGTAAAACTGCCCCTGCTCTTGAGGCTTAAGGGCAGCGCCTCGCGCGACTTGCTCGATTCCCGCCTGTCGGAGGGCGGCATTGCGGCAAAACCCGTGGTTGAGTCGTCGAGCAACAGCGCCCTCATCGCCGCGGCGGAGAGCGGCCTCGGCGTTGCCGTTCTGCCCTACGCCCTTGTTGAAGGGCACATATGTGGCGGCGAACTGCGCGAAATTGCTCTGCCAAGTTTAAATCTCGAGCGCACATGGTTCTTAATTTACCGCAAAAATAAAAAATTTACCGCTGCCCAAAGCGAGGCATTGAACATCTGCCGCGGCCTGCGCCCGCAGCTGTAGCAGATAATTTGCGCTGCCGTTAAATGAATTTTTGCTAAAAAATGGCGCTTGCTATTGAAAAACCGCCAAACATGCTATATAATTAAATAAAAACTCTTTAAAGGGAGTGCCATATGGATAATTACCTCAAGTCCGCCGCCGATACGGCCGCGGAGCAAAGCGTAGATGTTTCGGTCGGTCTGTCCTCGGCCGAGGCCTCCGCGCGCCTTACAAAATTTGGCCGCAACGCCTTCGAAAAACAAAAGAAGAAGAGCCTTTTAAGCCAGATACTCGCCCAACTCAAGGACGTCTCCACGATAATCCTCATCATCGCGGGCGTTCTCAGCCTCACCATGGCCATAATCGAGGAGGATGGCAGCTTTATCGAGCCCATAGTCGTCTTTGCGGTCATCATAATGAACATAATCCTCGCCGTCACGCAGGAACGCTCGGCGGAGAACGCGTTGGACGCGCTGTCCTCACTCTCTTCGCCCATATGCCGCGTGATACGCGACGGCAATGTGCAGGAGCTCAACCCCGAAGAGCTCGTCCCCGGCGATATAATAATGTTAAAGACGGGCGACCTCGTCCCCGCCGACGCGCGGCTGATAAGGAGCGAGAGTCTTGCCGTCGACGAATCTTCGCTGACGGGCGAATCGGTGCCCGCGGAGAAGGACGCCTCGGTCGAGTTCACCGCCGAAGTGCCCCTCGGCGACAGGGTAAACTGCGTGTATTCGGGCTGCCTCGTCACGGCGGGCAACGCCACGGCCATAGTTACGGGCACGGGCATGGACACCGAAATCGGTAAAATCGCCCGCTTCTTAAAGGACACAAAGCAGCAAAAGACCCCCCTGCAGGTTCGCCTCGACAAGGTGGGCAAAATAATAAGCGGCATTGCAATAATGTCGGCAATAGTGCTGTTCGTCGTAAGCTTAATTCAGAACGGCGGGCAGTTCACCATGGACATGCTCATGGTGGCAATCACCTTGGCGGTGGCCGCCGTTCCTGAAACGCTTGCGCTCATCGTCACCTTAATTCTTGCGCAGGGCGCAAAGAAGATGGCCGCCAAAAACGCCCTCGTCCGTCAGATGCAGGCGGTTGAAACGCTCGGTTCGACCTCGGTAATCTGCTCCGACAAGACGGGCACCCTCACCATGAACAAGATGACTGTCAAGAGGCTGTGGGTGTACGGCAGCGACCCCGTTCCCGAGGATGCCAACTTCTCCGACAGTCAGATGGCATTTTTGGAAAAACTGTGCCTCGCCTGCGTGGCCACCGTCGGCACGGATGACGACGGCTCCCTAAAGATTTTCGGCGACCCCACCGAAAGTGCCATCGTCCGCCTCGCCATGGATAAGGGCATAGACTATCCCGCCCTGCAGACCAAGTATAAGAAGGTGGCGGAGATACCCTTCTCCTCGGCGCGCAAGATGATGACCGCCGTGTACGAAAACGAGGAGGGCGGCTACCTCGTCCTGACTAAGGGCGCCTTCGACCGTCTGCCCTTTGACAGGAGCGATTTGAACTACATGAAGCCGCTCACCGACACGCACGACTCCTTCGCCTCGGACGCGCTCCGCGTAATTTCCTTGGCTTATAAGGTTGTCGACAAGCTCCCCGCCGACATAGGCGAAGTGGAGAAGGACGAAACCTTCATGGGCTTCGTCGGCATAATCGACCCGCCCCGTCCCGAGGCCGCCGCGGCAATCGCCAAGGCAAAGGCGGCGGGCATACGCACCATAATGATAACGGGCGACCACGCCGCAACAGCGGCAGCAATCGCCAAGGATTTGGGCATAATCGCCGCGGGCGAGGGCGTAATAACCGGTCAGGAGCTCTCCAAACTTACCGACGAGGAGCTCAACGACAGCATAGAGTTTTACTCGGTCTATGCCCGCGTCTCGCCCGAAGATAAAATTCGCATAGTCAAGGCTTGGCAGTCGCGCGGGGAGGTAGTCGCCATGACGGGCGACGGCGTAAACGACGCCCCCGCATTAAAGGCCGCCGACGTAGGCGTCGCCATGGGCATCAACGGCACAGAGGTCTCCAAGAGCGCCGCCAAGATGATTCTGACGGACGACAAGTTCTCCACCATAATAGAGGCGGTGGGCGAGGGCAGAAATATCTTCTCCAACATAAGAAAGCTCGTCTACTTCCTGCTCGTGTGCAACATTTCAGAGATCGTGGTAATGCTCTTCGCCCAATTCATGGGTTGGGAGCTGCCCCTTACCCCATTGATGCTGCTCATCATCAACGTGCTCGGCGACGGTATTCCCGGCATCGCCCTTTCAAAGGAGGAGTCGGACAAGCGCATAATGAAGCGCAAACCCATAGCCCGCAACGAAAGTTTCTTTGGCGGCGGACTGATGGAGGTAATCATTCAGCAGATCTTCGTCTTTGCGCTCGTAACGCTCGCCGCGTTCTATATCGGCGACCACATCGTCTTTGAAAACGGCACGGCAACCTTTGTGTCGGGTGACCACGCGGCCGCCGTCGGCAGGACTATGGCCTTCCTCGTCACGGGCTGGACGTCCATTCTGCACGTCCTCACCGTCCGCTCGAGGAGCATGCTCTACAAGTACCGCGTAAAGGACAATCCTCAGCTTTACATCAGCTGTGCAGTCATGCTTGCAATCTTCGCGCTGCTCGCGGCAATCCCCTGCATAACCGGCGCGGAATTTTTGGGGCTGAGCGCCCTCAATTGGCAACAGTGGCTTATAACTATAGGCCTGTCGCTCGTGCCCATACTCGTGGCAGAGTACGGCAAAATGTGGGACGCAATCAAGTCCCGCAATGCCGAAAAGACGAGGGTGAGGTAATATTAATTAAGTTGGAGCGGGGCGGCACATTCGTGCCGCCCCGCCTTTGAGGACTGATATGAAAAATGTAAAAATCACCGCCGTCAGGAAAACGCAATATGCCGACCTCATGGCGCAGTACGAAAATCCCATCTCCAACGCCTGCGATATCTCCGTCGGAGACAGTTTTGTCAGCGTAGGCGGCGACCGCCCCGAGGGGCTGTGCCAAAGCGCGTGGGAGAGCATGGAGCACTTTGTTCGTCAGCTCGCCGCGGGCGGCGGCAACTTCTACGACGGTTGGATGAAGAATCCTCGCTCTGCCATGATAAGCTGCAACGACGGCTTCCGCCCTGTCAGCTTCTACATTGAAGTTGAGGAGTAAATATTATTTGACGCTATAATCGTTCCCTTTTGTCATTTCGACTAAGTGAGCGACAGCGAACGCATGGAGAAATCTGCATGAACGTAGTCTGACTCCGTTTGGGGAGATTTCTCCGCTGCGTTCGTCGGCTAACCTCCTCACTTCGGTCGAAATGACAGGGGAAAAACAAAATGTGCAGGAATGACAATGACGGCGACAAATAAAGAGCGGCGGGCGCACCGAAAGGTGCGCCCGCCGTATTTGCTGCAATTAAGTTATCAGTTTTCCTTAGGCAAGCTCTGCAGATATTCGTGCATTGCAAATGCAACGCGCTTGGACTGCTCAACGGCCTCAACAACCGTCTTTGCGCCCTTTACAACGTCGCCGCTTGCAAATACGCCCGGCCTTGTCGTTTCGCCCGTGGCGCTGTCTATCTTAGCCAAACCGCGCTCGTTGGTTTCAAGCCCCTCGGTGTTGGTCAGTATGAGGTTAGACGGCCTCTGTGAAACGCATATCATGACCGTGTCGCACTTCATAAGCTGCGTCTCCTTGGAGACGGATATAACCTTGTGGTTTTCGTCGCACACGGTGTCAGCAAATATCACGCCCTCGTCGGTTATCTCTACGGGCGCCTTGTTGAATATAAACTGCGCGCCCTCAATTTCGGCGTATTCCTTTTCCTCCTCGCTTGCGGTGTACCTGTCCGAGCGCACGACTATCTTAACGTCGCGCACGCCGCGGCGCAGGGCTGTGCGCGCAACGTCCATTGCCACGTTGCCTGCGCCTATAACTATTACGCTCTTGCCAAGTTCGTAGCCTTCGGGCCTCTCCAAAAAGTGCACGCCGTAGTGCACATGCCCAAGCGTTTCACCCTTTATGTTGAGGGCAATGGGCCATGTTACGCCCGTGCCTATGGAAATGGCCTTGAAGCCGTCGCGGAAGAGCTCCTCAATGCCGAACGCCTTGCCAATCGTCACGTTCAGCCTTATCTTTATGCCGAGGTGCAGCATTATCTGCTTGTACCTGTCAACTATCGAGTGGGACAGGCGGAAGTCGGGTATGCCGTATCTCAGCACGCCGCCTATGTCCGTCTTGCTCTCAAATACCGTCACGTCGTATCCGAGCTGCGCAAGCTTTATTGAAATGGTTATGCCCGCGGGGCCCGAACCTATTACGGCAACTTTAATGCCGTTTGAAGGCGCTCTTTCAAGTATAAGGCTGTCCAAATAGCGCTCAGAAATGTAGTTTTCAATGGTCGAAATTTCAACGGGCTCGCCCTTCAGTCCGCGCACGCAGTGCCCTTGGCATTGGTTGCCGTGGTTGCACACAATCGAGCACACTACCGAAAGGGGGTTGTTGTCGAACAGCATTTTGCCCGCCGCGTCGATGTCGCCCTTTAAAAATGTGGAAATAAAGCCGGGAATGTCCGTGTTTATGGGGCATCCCTGCCTGCACAAAGGTTTTTTGCAGTTGAGGCACCTTTTAGCCTCGGCAATTACGTTATGAGCCATTGGTTGTTATCCCCCTCCGAAAAAATTTGTTTCGCTCAGGCCGTGCAGTAGCGCGGCCTGCAGCGAGGTTTAAAATTATTTGCTGTTTTATTTACAGAGCAGCTTTAATTTGCTCTATCATGTCGGCGTATTCCTCGTCGGTAAGGTAAACCTTACCGGGATTCATGGTAAATGTTCCGCCCCATTCGTCGCCGTCCTTGTACTTGGGGCAGAGGTGCATGTGCAAATGGCACCCCGTGTCGCCGTACATGCCGTAGTTGAGCTTGTCGGGCTTGAACACCTTGTGTATGGCCTTTGCGGCGCGGTTGACGTCGGCAAAAAATTTATTCCTCTCCTCGTCAGAGATGTCAACAATTTCGCTGACGTGGTCCTTGTAGGCGACTATGCACCTGCCGCGCTTTGACTGTTCTTTAAATAGTATGAGCGTTGAAACTTCCATGTCGCATATATAGATGCCGAATTTTTCCAAAAGTTCGCCGCGCATGCAATATCCGCAATTAGGGTCTTTCATTTTTTTTCTCCTCGCATTTTTTTACGCCTAACATTATAGCACAAAAAAATGTAATATTCAATACCTATTTGCAAATTAGGTTGAGTTTTTTTACACAGCGCAAAAATATCTCGGGTTGCCTGCAAAATATTAATACAATTAATACACTTAGTGCAGTTAATACAATATAAAAGGGCGGTATTTGCGCATAAAAGCTTGCAATGGGGCGGCGGGGGGAGTATAATACAGGTTATGAAAGAACAGGAGATGGGCAGGGACAAAATATGGCGGCTGTGCCTTAAAATGGGCATACCGTGCGTCCTTGCGCAGGTGGTCAACCTGCTTTATAACATTGTAGACAGAATTTACATAGGCAACATGGAGGGCATAGGCGCCGCCGCTTTGGGCGGGCTTGGACTGTGCTCGCCCATACTCACGCTCATTGCGGCCTTTTCGTCCTTCGTTTCGGGCGGCGGTGCGCCGCTTGCGGCCAAGGCTTTGGGCGAGGGCGACGAACAGCGCGCGCGGAAGATACTCAACAACGGCTTTATACTGCTCGTATTCTTCTCCGTCGTGTTAGGGCTCATCGCCTACTTTTGTGCAACGCCCCTTTTGTATCTTATCGGCGCGGGCGAAAGCAACTTCAGCTACGCCTACGACTATTTAACCGTCTATTTAACGGGCACGCTGTTCGTTCAGCTTGCAACGGGCCTGAACACCTTCCTCACGGCGCAGGGCAAGAGTATGACGGCCATGGTCTCCGTGCTCGTCGGCGCGGTCCTGAATATCGGGCTCGACCCGCTGTTCATATTCACCTTCGGCATGGGCGTAAAGGGTGCCGCCGTGGCGACTGTAATAAGTCAGTTTGCAAGCGCCTGCTTCGTCGTCTTTGCGCTCATGGGGCGCAAGCTGACCGTGCGCATAGATTTCAGGGCCATGCGCCCCGACTTTAAAATAATCGGCGCAATTGCCGCCCTCGGCGTGGCCTCCTTCGTCATGTCCGCAACCGAATCGGTCATTGGCTTTGTGCTCAACGGCAGACTCAAGTACTACGGCGACATGACCGACCTCGGCGGCGACATGTATGTCTCCGTCCTCGCCGTGCTGCAGAGCGCCATTATGCTCATCACCACGCCCATTACGGGCTTCACTCAGGGCGTTACCCCCATACTATCCTTCAATTACGGTGCAAAGCACAAGGCGCGCCTCAAAAAATGTTACTTCTTCACCTTGGCCGTCTGCTTCGGGTGGTGCTCGCTGCTCGCCGTATTTATGATGTGCCTGCCCCGCCTCATCGGCTCAATGTTTACGCAGGATCAAGTCGTTCTTGACTTGACCGCCCGCTACCTTCCCGTATTCGTCGCGGGCATGCTCGTGTTCGGCATACAGCGCGCCTGTCAGACAACCTTCGTCGCCATGACGCAGGCCAAAATCAGCCTGTTCATCGCAATCCTGCGCAAAATAATACTGCTCGTGCCCCTTGCATATCTGTTGCCCATGGCAATGGGAGTGGGCGGCGTGTATTGGGCGGAGTGCATTGCCGACGCAACCGCCGCGCTCATCTGCGGCACAATTTTTTTCTTCCGCTTCCGCGCAATCCTGCGCTCCATTGACGACCCCGACGAAACTCCCGTAGAGCTGAAAGCGCGTTGATTGCGCCATATGTGCGGCCGTATCGCAGAATAAAATAAGTAAAAAATGTAAGCGCGCCTGCGGCGAAAGCCGCAGGCGCGCTTACAATCATAAGGAGGAAATTATTTTTTTCTCACTGCAGAGGTGTGTGCAAATAATCGCTGCACATTCAATTTCCCCGTTCTTCGGAAAATGAAGCGCGCATTATCTCCTGATTTCGTAGTTCATGTTCATCAGGTTGATTATCGACTCCTCGTCGTCGGTGATGTTGAAGTCGCCGTGCATGGTGTGCTTTATGACTGAGGAGGCCACGCCGAAGTTTACGATGTCCTCGGGCGAGAACTGCCTCATCATGGCGTATATTATGCCGCTTGCAAAGGCGTCGCCGCCGCCCACTCGGTCGAGTATGTTAAAGCGGAAGGTGCGGCTCTCGTAGGTCTCGCCGTCGTACCACAGGAAGGCCTTGAGGCTGTTTTCGCTGCCCGAGTGCACATATCGCACATGGCGGCCTATCGCCTTGAAGTTATAGCGCTTGGCAAGCTCGCGGAAAATTCTGTCCTGCTCCTTGTAGGTGGGGTTCATTGAAAGCCCGTCCTTCATGTCCTTGCCGTCGGGGCCGGGCAAATTTATGGGCTCTATGCCGAACAGCACGTCCACATAGGGCAGGTATTCGGTTATGCAGTCGCGTGCCTCCTGCCAACCCCACAGTGCGGAGCGGTAGTTGCAGTCGAACGAAACCGTCATGTCCAAATCTTTGGCGGCCTTTAAGGCGAGCATCATCAGCTCGCGGCAGTTTTTGGACAGCGCGGGGGTTATGCCCGAAAGGTGCAGCCATGTAAAGCCTTCAAGCTTCTTGTGCCAATCTATCGTGTTGTAGTCGAACTTAGAAAAGGCCGAATCCTTGCGGTCGTATGTAACCTTGCTTGCGCGCACGCCGAACCCCTCTTCGAGGAAGTACACGCCCATTCTGTCGCGGTCGACATAAATGCAGGGCGAGCAGTGCACGTCGTTGGAACGGATGTACCTTATGGCCGCCTTGCCTATCGAAGAGTCGGGCACAACCGTGCAGTACGACGCGTCCACGCCGAGGTTTGCAAGCGACACCGCAATGTTGGCTTCTGCGCCGCCGTAGGTTATGTTGAATTGGTTTGCCATGCGAATCTTGTCGTTGTTGGGGGGCGATAGGCGGAGGAGAAGTTCGCCTATGCTTATAAACTTGATGTCCTTTAAATTGTCTTTGTTGGTCATAACGGCTCCGTGAAAAAGTTTTTCTGATTACATTATAACACCCATTTTCAAGTTTGTACATACCAAATTGAAAAATAATATTGATTTTTTTATGACAACGGGTTATTATATTGTCATGAAGCTCAACGTTAAAGTTACATCTTCGGCGTACGACGCCGATTACGGCGGCGAGCAGTCGTTCGCGCTCGAGCGCGGCGAGTATTTGCTCGACAACATCTTCCGCCTGCATTTTTTCAGAATCATCATCGACGATATAATCGACGGCGCCGTCTGCTTCCGCCTGATGGAGGGAGCCGTGGCGCACTACTTCGTGCTCGAAAAGGAGGGCGACACCGCCGCTTTCAGCCGACAGACCTCCATAGGCGAGGATGAATTTTTGTTTACTCTCACAGGTGACTGACATGAAGATTGTTTCCGTAGACATGTGCACGCTGTCGGCGGGGGATATAGATTTTTCCCCGCTTGAAAAATTGGGCGAAGTGACCTATTACGACACCCTCACCCCGGGCGGGCTTAAAAAGGCCGCCGCCGGGGCCGAAGCCCTGCTCGTCAACAAGGCCATAGTGGATGCGGAACTCGTATCCGCCTGCCCGAATTTGAAGTTCGTCGGCACATATGCCACGGGCTACAACAATGTAGACCTTTCAGTTTGCAGCAAGAGGGACATAACCGTCTGCAACGTGCCCGGTTACTCCACGCACGCCGTGGCGCAGCATGTGTTCGCCATGCTGCTGATGCTTTGCGGCTCTGTCGATAAATATTCGGCGTCTGTCTGCAAGGGCGATTGGAAGCGCGCAAAGACCTTTTCCTATATGCCTTGGCAGACGGTGGAGGTGTACGGCAAAACCTTCGGCGTGTACGGCTACGGCAACATAGGCCGCGCCGTCGCCCGCATAGCCGAGGCGTTGGGCATGAATGTAATTGTCTGCACGCGCACCCCGCCCAAGGATTGCCCCTACGAACTCGTCACCGCCGACCAAATTTTTGCCCGCAGCGACTTTTTGTCCCTGCACTGCCCGCTGACCGAGCAGACAAATGGCATTGTCAACGCGCGCACGCTTTCGCTCATGAAAAAGGAGGCAATTCTCATAAACACCGCCCGCGGCGGACTTGTGGACGAGGAAGCCCTCGCTGCTGCCCTCAATTCGGGCGCGTTGGGAGGGGCGTGTCTCGACGTGCTCGCCTCCGAGCCCATGAAAAAGGACTGCCCGCTCTTCCGCGCAAAGCACACGGTAATCACGCCCCACATCGCGTGGGTCCCCCGCGAAACCCGTCAGCGCTTGGTGAATGCGGTGGCCGACAATTTAAAGTGCTTCATTTCAGGCCACCCGGTGAATGTAGTGAATAGTTAATAGTGAAGAGTGAATAGTTGTGGTGAAGCTGTGACGAATAAAGAATTGATTATGGATTGCTTGGTTGACGATGACGAAGCCCTTACTCAAATTTTCGAATTTTTCAAATTTGCTAAGGTGGATATAACCATCAGTCAATTGAAAAGTTTATTGGCTGAAATGTTGAATGATGGATACATTTCAATAAACACAAAGTGGAAAAATGAAAATAGTGAGTACCCTTATTCTTTGACAGATAAAGGTAAGCAATTTTGGAATAGCATAAAATAGCCGAAGCATACGAAGTATGCGCAGCGAAGAAATCTGCATGAATTAAGCCAATGCGGCGGGCGCACGGAATTTCCGTGCGCCCGCCGCTATTTACCCCTTTTGTCATTTCGACCAACGCGGAGAAATCTCGGAGCAAAGCGACGGACAAGAGGGGGATTAATTTTCGCTATAACAAAAACAAAAGCCGCGCTTTGAACGCGGCTTTTAATTAACCGCGCGCCGCTTTTTTTAAAGCGGCGCGCTTACTTTATTTTGCGTTAAACATAATAAATGTAATTATTTTTACGGGGCTTTGCCTCCTTGACCTCGTCGGGATAGCCGATGATAAGGTTGCCTATGCCCTCGTAGTCGCCCTCAATGCCAAGCTTCGCCAAAATGGCCTTGCCTTCGGGCAGTTCAAAGGTCTCCTTGGCGCGGTGAATCCAACAGCTGCCAAGTCCCATGGCGTGGGCGGCGTTCATCAGGTTGCCCATTACAAGCGTGCCGTCGTATACATGCGTGGGGACAGACTTGTCGGCGAGCACAACCAACACCGCGGGCGCGCCGTAAAAGGGATCGCCGTCCCTTCCCATAATCTTTGCGTTTATGGCGGAGAGCTCGTCGCGCACGGCCTTGTCGGTCACGGCAAGAATTATCGGCGACTGCCTTCCCATGCCCGTGGCGGCGTATTTGCCCGCCGTTAAAACCTCATTCAAAAGCTCTTGTGGTACGGGGTCGGGCCTGTACTTTCTTATGCTTCTACGGGTCAGCATGTTTTGTATAATCTCATTCATTTTTTGAGCCTCCTTTTGGCAGTTTTATCAGCTATAATTATACCATATATAAGCAAAATTGCAATAAAAAGGGGCAAAAAAGGCCGTTTTTAATGTTTTAAAAAAAATTTAAAAAATTTTTGAAAAAGGTATTGACAACGCAAATTTTTGTGGTATACTTAAAGTACAAAAAGAAAATAACTTACAAAAAGTGTTAGCGCGCAACACAAATCAGGAGAGTAAGCTAGATGAAATATAAGTAGCCGCGAAAGCGGGTCAAGGTTTTTTAATTGAGCGGATAGCTAATAGCGACCGCCCGTAGAAATATATAATCCAAAATAAGAGGTAAGGAGGTTACAACTATGAAAATGATCCGAGCTGTTTCCTCAAGCGCTTGGGGAATAAGCGCATAAAAAATTGATATTCCTGATAAATTGAATGCAAGTGAGGTACTGAAGTTATGAAAAGAAAAGTACTTTCAAGGGCAATCGAATTATAAGGAAGGTATAGTCCAATGTACAATTTAAAGTGCAGAGGTTTGAATTCGTAAACACGGTTTTAATTTCGCGGTAGCAATTGTTTAGGTCGTAAATACAAAAAGCAGGCAGAAGGTCTGCGAACATACGAAAAAACACTACTGCAAGGGAACATTACCCCGAACGGCTATTCACAGTAACCGTTTAAACGAGGAAAACCTCCAAGAAATTAAAATTGAATATAAACAAGCAAAATCCACCCCGTGGCGACGTACTGCCACGGGGTTAATAGTTTGGTGAAATACAAGGCGGTGCCTTGTGTGAAATATGCCTACGGCATGTGAAATACCGCCTCAACAATTCACCAAAACATGCCGCCGTTCATGGCGGTGTGAAATGCAATCTTTTAGATTGCGTTGTGGTGAGAAGTTATGCGCCTTCGGAGCGATAAGGCAACTCCTACCGTGTCATTTCGACCAAGCCCACCGAAGGCGGGCTTGGTCGAAATGACAGGAATCGGGGTGCCCATAATGCGGTTTTGTGTCGCGGGCGGCTGCAATTTGTCAGCAAAAAGCCGACCGAAGGCGGCATGCCTTCGGTCGGCTTTTTTATGTTCAATGCAATCTGAAAATTTAATATGATATCCCGCGGCTGTCTGCGGACAGGCGGCAGGTCAAACCCTGTAAAAGTCGTCGCCGACCTTTATTACGTTCACCTTTTCTGCGGCTTCGCCTATATAAATGTTCTTGCCCGCCTTTTGGTTTGTCTTGCCCTCGAAATCTATCGTCAGGGTGGTGTCCTCAACGGCGGTTATGTGGTACACGGCCTTGTCGTTGTTCTTTCTTATAAGACAGCCGGCTTTGATGACGTCATCGTCGCCGCCAAGCATGGTGACGTATTTGCTTTCGCCGTCAAGGTGCTCTTCAACTGCAATTTCGGGATTGGCGGAAAATACGCCCGTGCCCGTGAACACCTGATACTTGACGTGGTTTTTATTGAAATCCGAAGTCAAACGGCTGTCGTATGTGGCGTCGTCAAACTTCTGCCCTACTTTTTTAAAGAATCCGGAAAATTTGCCTTCCTTTTTGGTGCTTTCTTCGGCGGGTTCGGCCGAGGTTTCAACCTTTTCTTCGTTTGTCTTGTTTTCTTCAGCCATAATTTTACCTTCGTTTTATTTTATTTATTATTATATTATATAACCCGAAAACGCAAATTATAAACACATAAAAACAAATTTATAAAAAATAAGGCGGAGCCGACGCAATGCACGTCGGCTCCGCCTTGATGCTCAGTGCGACATTATCCAATCGCGCACCTTGCCGTGCTCAATGGGCACAATGTTTTCAGAGGGATACTTGGAATTTTTGCCGCCGTTGGTGTAGATAAAATACTGCCCTTCACCCGTTATGTACAGCGTTTCCTCGTAGCCGTTGTCCGCGCCGTAGGCGCCGTAAGTAAACTTTTTGTCTACCGTAGAACATGCCGTGTCGTAAACGACGCCGTCAATCTCCTTTCGCATCATTTTCGTCCTCCCGACGTTCCAAACGTCATTTTAAAGTCTAACACTTTGCGCATTTTAAGTCAAATTTTTTACAATCTTGATACGTTTGCCGTCATTTTATTATAATACAAAACATTTTATGTTATTTATTAAAGGGTAATGACGGCGTTAAAAATATTTTTTTGTCAAGTTAAATCGCTTGACAAATTTTTTGCGCGCAGATATAATTATTGCACTGTATGAACAAGCTTGAGTTTATGCGCCTGTGGGATATTTACAGCGGATTGCTTACGCCCACGCAGCAGGAGATGACAAACGCCTATTTCAATCTCGATTTAACCGTTTCGGAAATCGCCGAGCAGAAGGGCGTATCCCGTCAGGCCGTATCGGAGTGCCTTTCGCAGAGCAAAAAGCAGCTTGAGGGGTACGAAAGTACCCTTCACCACAGCAGAATGCTCACCGAAGGCGACCTGCAAACTTCCTTTCTCCTCACCGATATAGGCAAGTGGGCCGATAAGTTTTTGCAATTGCACCCCGAATATGCCGCAGACATCGCAGAGCTCAACGACATTTTGTCAAGGGACTATTCGCAGCAGGCGGCAGAGGCCCTCGCAAAGTATTCAAAAGGTCAATAAATGGCATTATTCTCATCACTATCGGAAAGATTAAACCATATATTTTCAAAGCTGACAAAGCACGGCAGGCTGACTGAGCTTGAAATAAAGACGGCCATGCGCGAAGTGCGCGTCGCCCTCTTAGAGGCCGACGTAAACATTCAGGTCGCCAAAAAGTTCTGCGCTGACGTATCCGAAAAGGCCGTCGGTCAGGAAATTTTAAAGAGTCTCAATCCCGCTCAGCAGGTAATTAAAATTGTCAACGACGAGCTCATAGAACTCATGGGTTCGACCAACTCAAAATTGATCGTCTCTCCCAAGCCCCCCACGGTAATAATGATGTGCGGCCTTCAGGGCGCGGGCAAGACCACTCTGTGCGGCAAGCTCGCTGTGCTCTTAAAGAAGAGCGGCAAAAAGCCCCTTCTCGTCGCGGGCGATATCTACCGCCCCGCCGCAATCACTCAGCTGCAGGTCGTCGGCAAGAATGCAGGCGTGGAGGTGTTCGAAAAGGGCACTCAGGACCCCGTCAAAACGGCCAAGGATGCCGTCGACTACGCCCGCTCCATGGGCTACGACACTGTAATCATCGACACCGCCGGCAGGCTTGAAATAGACGAAAAACTCATGCAGGAGCTCGAGCGCATAAAGGCGGCGATTGAAGTTTCAGAAATTCTTTTAACCGTCGACGCCATGATGGGTCAGGTGGCGGTAAACGTCGCCAAGACCTTCAACGAGCGCCTCGAAGTTACGGGCATAGTTTTGACCAAGCTCGACGGCGACACCCGCGGCGGCGCCTGCCTTTCAATCAAGGCCGTAACGGGCAAACCCATCAAGTTCATAGGCGTCGGCGAAAAGCTGACCGACCTTGAATATTTTTATCCCGACAGAATGGCCTCGCGCATACTCGGCATGGGCGACGTTCTCACCCTCATCGAAAAGGCGCAGGAGGCCGTCACCGAGGAGCAGGCCAAAAAGATGCAGAAGAAGATGCTCGAAAACGCCTTCACCTTGGAGGACTATTTGGAGCAGTTCGAAAGCATGAAAAAGATGGGCGGCGCGCAGGCGCTCGTCTCCATGATGCCCGGCCTCTCCGGCAAGATAAAGGAGGGCGACATAGACGAGGGCAAGATTGAGCGCACCAAGGCGATAATCCTCTCCATGACCAAAAAGGAGCGCACAGACCCTTCTATCATAAACTCCTCGCGCAAAAAGCGCATTGCGGCGGGCTCAGGCACGTCCGTGCAGGAGATAAACCAACTGTTAAAGCAGTTCGACCAAACTAAGCAACTCATAAAACAACTCAAGGGCGGCAAAAGGCGTTTGCCATTCATGTAAAAAATTAACGCTCGTTGTGCATTGGCGGCAACGCACCAACTCGCCGTTATCTGAGGGCGCCGCCTCACCCGCTGAGGCGCAGGTATGCGCAAATTGGGGTTTGCTGCGCGAAGGCGCGACTTCGCTTGCAACGTGTTGCTACGCGCCAAAGGCGCGAAAAATTTTTTGTTTTTGAATTAATTTATTAATTAAGATATTTAAAATTTTTATATATTCATAGGAGATAAACAATGGCAGTTAAAATGAGACTCACAAGAATGGGCGACAAAAAGTCCCCCTTCTACAGAATCGTAGTCATCGATTCAAGAAAAGCGCAGTCGGGCGAATATATCGATAAAATCGGCTATGTCGACCCCCTCAAGAACCCCGCAGAAATCAACATCGACGTTGAAAAGGCTAAAAGTTGGCTTGCAAAGGGCGTTCAGCCTACCGAAACTGTTAAAAGCTACCTTGTAAAGGCAGGCGCTTTGGAACAGTCCACCAAACTTTCCGCCCCCAAGACAAACAACAAGAAAAAGAAGAAATAAACAATTAACACAAATTGTGCATTGGAGGACATGCACCAATTTGTCGTTAGTTTGAGCGCCACGCGCTCTTGCCGCGATTTGATTTAGCCCTCAATAAAATAATCGCGGCAATTCACTGTGCTGAGGCTGCTGACCGCAGCAAACAGTGGCTTGCTGCGCGAAAGCGCGGTTTCGCTTGCAAACGTGTTTTGTGTGCTTTCAGCACTATATCGCAATAAAATAAGGAATATGGCGCCATCATCCGGTTTGTAACGCGCCTCGGAGAATTATTATGTTAGAATTAATCAAGTATATCGTCGAGCAGTTTGCCGACAAAAAGGACGAAATCGAATACAAGGTCGAAGAAAAGGAAAACTCCATCGAAGTTACCATTCTTTTGGCCGAAAGCGACATGGGCAAGGTAATCGGCAAGCAGGGCAAAATTGCCAAGGCAATGCGCACCCTTGTCCGCTACGCCACCCCCAAGAACAGCAAAAAGTATGTAATCGAAATCGAAGAAAAGAAGGAAGAGGCGTAAATTTGCATCTTCTGAAAAAAAGGCTGTCAGGCCTTTTTTTCTTACACGGCAAAATTTATGGAAAAGACTCTAACTATCGCAACAGTATTGAAGCCGCAGGGCATACGCGGCGAAATAAAGGTTAAGGCGCTTACCGACAGCGCAGAGGACATAAAAAATTTCCCCCGCGTGTTCATCGACGGCGTGGAATATAAGGTGCTCTCCGTCCGCCCCGCGGGCGACTGCGCCTTCTTAATGCTGCGCGGCATTGCAGACAGAAACGCCGCCGAACTTTTGCGCGGCAAGGACGTCCTTGCCCTGCGCGAGGATGCTCCCCAACTCCCCGAGGACACCTATTACCTCGTCGACGTGCTCGGCTGTGAAGTCGTCACCGAAAGGGGCAAGGTTCTCGGCAAAATTTCCGACATAACTCCCGCCAAGACGGATATTTACGTTGTCGAGGGCGGTGGCAAAAGAATAACCTTTGTCGCCGCAGACGGGGTCATCGAAGATATCGATGTGGAAAATAAGAGGGTGACCGTCAACAAAAAGCGCTTCGACGAAGTCGCCATGTACGAATAATGAAGATAACAATTTTAACGCTCTTCCCCGAAATGTTCGGCCCGCTTAAAATGAGCATAATCGGCCGCGCCGTGGAGAGCGGAAAACTTGATATAAACATAGTCAATATCCGCGACTATACCGAGGATAAAAAGCACTTCAAGTGCGACGACTACCCCTTCGGCGGCGGGGCGGGCATGGTCATGATGCCCCAACCCATCGCCTCCGCTATAGAGGCGGTCGACCCCGACCATACTGCGCGCCGCATCTACATGTCTCCCAAGGGCGCCACGTTCACTCAGGCCAAGGCGTTCGAACTTGTCGGATGCGGGCACATAGTGCTGCTGTGCGGCCACTACGAGGGCGTAGATCAGCGCGTGATAGACCTGTTCATAGACGAGGAGATATCCATCGGCGACTATGTTCTGACGGGCGGCGAGCTGCCCGCCATGGTCGTCTGCGACGTCGTCGCCCGCTATGTCGACGGCGTTCTGTCCGACGGGTCGCTCGTAGATGAAAGCTTTGCCGACGGCGCTTTGGAATATCCCCAATACACCCGCCCCGCCGTATTCCGCGGGGTGAGCGTGCCTGAAGTTCTGCTTTCGGGCAACCACCAAAAGGTCGCCGAGTGGCGCAGGGAGGAGAGCCTGAAACTTACAAAAAAACTCCGCCCCGACCTCTTGGAAAAAAAGTAAGTTGCCATTGCATAACTTTGTCATCTTGAGCGAAAGGAGCGCAGCGAGTGAAGTCGAAAGATCTTGTTCGGTCAATATCAAGCAAGATACGTTCGACTACGCATGGCTATCGCCCTGCTTCGCTCAGTATGACTTAATCCGTGAAAAACTTGCGCGACGGCGTTCTCGCAGCAAACAATAAAAATAACTTACGCCGAAAAACGGTAGGCGGAATTCATTTCTGCCGTAAAGCCGTTTTACGACAAAATCAAACTCGCTGCGCGGTCGCACGGAGCTGCTTGCAGCGAGTACGACCCGAGCTATTAAAATTAATTAAGTTTGCAAGCGAAGTCGCCCTTCGCGCCGCAAGAAACAATTTGTTGCGGGCAGCAACCTCAGCGGTGGGAATTGCCGCGATTATATAATATCAGGGCTAAAACATATCGCGGCAAGGGAGGCAGGCCTCCAAAACTAACGGCGAAATATGCGCGGCCCTAGCGCGTTTTTCGCGTTAATTGCTTATGAAGTTTATCCAATGGTTCCCGGGCCACATGACCAAGGCGATGAGGATGATGGAGGAGTCGGTAAAGGTGTGTGACGGCATAATCTATGTGCTCGACGCGCGCTGCCCCGCCTCGTCCTACAACAAAAACCTCAAAAAGACCTTCGGTTCGCGCCCCGTTCTCTACGTTCTGAATAAGTGCGACCTCGCCGATAAAAAGGCGGATGAATTTGTAAAACTCATCCGCTCAAAGGGCGGCGCGTGCATAAAGCTCAACGCCGTCAATGCCAATTCGCGGCGGGATATTGCGGGGGCAATCGCCTCTCTCGTCGCCGAAAAGCAGCAAAAGAGCCTAGCCAAAGGCTACAACCGCATATTCCGTTTTATGGTGTGCGGCGTGCCCAACACGGGCAAGAGCACGCTCATAAATCTTTTATCGCGCGAAAAGCGCGCCGCAACGGGCGATAAGGCGGGCATCACCCGCGGCAAGCAGTGGATTCGCTGCGACGGGTTCGAGCTTTTAGATACCCCCGGCACCACGCCGCCCGCGTTCGAAAACCAAAAGCTTGCCATCCGTCTTGCGTTTGTCGGCTCGCTCAACGACGACATCTTGGATATCGACGACGTCGCCCTCGCTCTTTTAGAGGAGCTTTGGCAAAAATATCCCCAATACCTCTCCGAACGGTACGGCATAGAGGGGGGCACGCCTCTCGAAATGCTTGAAACCGTCTGCCGCCGCCGCGGATTTATGCTGCGCGGGGGCGACTTTGACTACGAGCGCGGCGAACGCGCCGTTTTGGACGACTTCCGCAAGGGGCGCTTGGGTCCCGTCACGCTCGACGACCTGTCCGACTGCGACGGATACGACTTCTGACATATGGATAAATTGTATTACGAAAGCAAACTGCATGAGCGCGGCATAAAATATGTGTGCGGCGTGGACGAGGTCGGCCGCGGCCCCCTCGCCGGACCCGTCGTCTGCGCGGCGGTCATCATGCCCGAAGGCGACATAATTGAGGGTGTGGACGACAGCAAAAAACTTTCGGCCAAGATGCGTCAAAAATTGTCCGAACTCATAAGGCAAAAGGCGGTTGCATGGGCAATATGCCGCGTTGAACCGCAGGTGATTGACGACATAAACATACTTCAGGCCACTAGACTTTGCATGAAGAACGCCGTTGAAAGCCTTGAAATTAAGCCCGACTTTGTGCTGACCGACGGCAACATGACGCTCGACATCGACATTGAACAGCGCAGCATTGTAAAGGGCGACGCCAACTGCTACTGCATAGGCGCCGCCTCGATTATCGCCAAGGTGTACAGGGACGCGCTCATGGCGGAATATGCGGCGGTCTATCCCGGCTACGGGTTCGAAAAAAACGTCGGCTACGGCACGGCGGCGCACATAGCCGCAATCAAGGCGCAGGGGCTTACGCCCATTCACCGCAGGAGTTTTACGGGCAAATGGCAATAAGGGGCATAAAACGCCGCCTCGGCTTTTCGGGCGAGCGCAGGGCGGTCAGGTATCTTAAAGACAGCGGCTATGAAATTTTGGAGCGCAACTTCCGCTGTCCCTTCGGCGAGGTGGACATAATCGCGCAGAGGGGCGAATATGTCGCGTTTATCGAGGTCAAGGCGCGCTCGGGCGACAGCTTCGGCCGACCCAACGAGGCCGTCCGCCGCGACAGGCAGCGCCGCTACATTAACTGCGCCCGCTTTTATTTTTCGGGCAGGACAATGGACTGCGTGGTCCGCTTCGACATAATCGAAATTCTCAACGGAAAAATCAACCATATAGAGAACGCGTTCATGGCTTAGCCGCCGCCCATATATTATATATATGGTATAGGCGAGTTGGTGCATAAAGATAGCGCTGAATTCTATTCAAGCCTCCCTTGTGCAAAGGGGGACGAATGAGGCACTTCATAGCACAACGGATACCCGTTGTGCGTGCTGAAGTGAGATGAGTGAGCGCTAAGTGCAAGGCGCGAACGGTGACCGAGCCGCCATGCCATTGCATTAATGGCGGCGAGACACAAAGGGGGGATTGTAGGCGCGAAAGCGCCGTAGAATAAAATACTGCGGCACAATCCCTCAGTCACGCTGCGCGTGCCAGCTCCCTTTACACAAGGGAGCCCATAATGCGGCAAATAAGTCCTTTTAAGTTTAGCAAGTAACCAATATCCTAAGCACACAACTTTCGTGAGATATTTTATGTGAAAATTGCGATACACCCCCTGAAAATAGTTGCGTTTTTATTTCGCGTTTGGTAAGATATAAAAGCTGATTCAGTTTACAGGGCGCCACCCGGCGCTTAATCATACAGGAGGACAGACAGATGAAAGGTTTGGTTGAAGCTATCGAAAAGGAAGGCATGAAGGAAAGCGTACCCGCGTTCAACGTCGGCGACACCGTAAGGGTCGGCTTCAAGGTCATTGAAGGTACCAAGGAAAGAATTCAGAACTTCGAAGGCGTCGTCATTGCCAAAAAGCATGGCGGCATCAGGGAGAGCTTCACGGTAAGAAGGCTGTCTTTCGGCGTAGGCGTCGAGAGGACTTTCCCCGTGCACTCGCCCAAGATTGCGTCCATCACCGTTGTAAGAAAGGGCAAGGTCAGAAGGGCTAAGCTCTATTACCTTCGCGGGCTCACCGGCAAGGCTGCAAAAATTAAGGAAGTTAAGTAATTTAAAAAAGCTCCCGCTATGCGCGGGAGCCATTTTTTTGTTAACGCAAGTTGTTTACTAGAGGACGTAAACTAACTTGCCGTTATTTGAGGGCGCTGCCCTCTGTGGCGCAATCTTAAGAGCCCTACAATTATAAAATTGCGCCACATTCACCTGCTGAGGCGCAGGTATGCGCAAATTGGGTTGCGCTGCGTGAAGGCGCGACTTCACTTGCGCCGTTAATTATTTTAGAATTATTAGTATTTTGCGCACACGCGCAATTCATGCAAACGAAGTTTGCAAATATATGATAAGGTGTAAGTATGTTAGCTAAAGTTAAAAGTTTTGCGCTCATAGGCCTGAACGGCGTTCCCGTGGAGGTGGAGGCGGACATAAACAGGGGCATGACAAGTTACGAACTAGTTGGCCTGCCCGACGCCGCCGTCAAGGAGAGCAGGGAGAGGGTAAATTCCGCAATTTTAAATTCGCGCATGCACTTCCCCGTCAACAGGCTGACGGTCAACCTCGCCCCGGCGGACATAAAAAAGGAGGGCAGCCACTACGATCTGCCCATCGCCCTCGCCATTTTAAAGGCGAGCGAACAGCTCTTGGGGTGCAATACAGACGACATAGTTATGCTTGGCGAACTCGCCCTCGACGGCTCCATCCGCCCCGTTTCGGGCGTGCTTCCCGCCCTCATCTCGGCAAAAAAGCAGGGCTACACCCGCTTTATAATTCCCTTTGCCAACGCCAACGAGGCGGCGTATATCGATGGCATACAGGCCTACGCCTTGAGGAGCCTTTCAGAGGCGGTCGACTTCGTCACGGGCAGGGCGGCGTTTGAACCCGTCGCCGTCAAAAGCTTTTCCTCCGCCCTCAAAAATTCCCGTTACGGCACGGATATGGCCCTCGTCAAGGGTCAGGTCGTGGCAAAGCGGGCGCTTGAAATTGCCGTGGCGGGCGGGCACAACATACTCTTATCGGGTCCTCCCGGCGCCGGCAAGACCATGCTTGCGCGCTGCATACCCACAATTATGCCCGACCTCACCTTTGAAGAGGCGCTTGAAGTTACGCAGATTCACTCGGTTGCGGGCGACTTGGGCGGCGAGGGCATAATTTCCCTGCGCCCCTTCCGCACGCCCCACCACACGGCAACAACAGCCTCGCTGTGCGGGGGCGGCAATGTCAGGATAAGGCCGGGCGAAATTTCAAAGGCGCACAAGGGCGTGCTGTTTTTGGACGAACTGCCCGAATATTCGCGCTCGGCGCTCGAATCGCTCCGTCAGCCCCTCGAGGACAAGGTCATAACCGTCACCCGCGCGGGTGGCGCCGTGACCTTCCCCGCCGACTTCATGCTGTGCGCAAGCATGAACCCCTGCCCGTGCGGCAACTACGGCTCGTCCTACAAGCAGTGCACCTGCACGCCTGCGCAGATAAGGCGCTACCGCGCCAAAATTTCGGGGCCGCTCTTGGACAGAATTGATCTGCAGGTGGAGGTGGACAGCGTAAAGTATGAAGAGCTCGCCGCCGAGGAGGGCGGAGAGAGCAGCGCGGAGGTAAAAAAGCGCGTCGAGCGCGCCCGTGCCATTCAGCGCGAACGCTTCGGCGGGCCCTACACCAACGCAAACATGGGCGAAGGGCAAATCAAAAAGTTCTGCCGCCTCTCGCCCGAGTGCGAGGGCATACTGCGCGGCGCCTTTGAGCGGCTCGCCCTGTCGGCGCGCGCCCGCTCGAGGATAATAAAGGTGGCGCGCACGATAGCCGACCTCGATTTTTCAGCCGAAATTAAGCCCGAACACATCTTAGAGGCGACGTCCTACCGCAACTTTGACGTCAAGGAATGATGAATTACACAAAAACGCAATGCGACGCCATAGTCGCCGACAGCTTCGGAGAGCTCAATTATAAACAAAAGCTCGCCCTTATGTGTGCGGCAGATGAAAAAAACGGCGAGCACATAAAATATTCTGATATGCTGATTAAAAGTCTCGGCGGCGGAGTATATAATAAACTGAACAAGCTTTTTTTAAGCGGCGACTACCGCAGTCAGGTAATCGGCAGACTTTCAGAGCGCGGATTTGCCTGCGTCACCCTGTACAGCGACGGATATCCCCGCCTGCTCAAGCAAATTCCCGTTCCGCCCCTCGTGCTCTATTGCAGGGGCAGGGTGGAGCTTTTGAAGGGCGACTGTTTTTCAATAGTCGGCTCAAGGCGCACGCCGGCGGCGACCCTTGCCGCGTGCAGGAAGATTGCGGGCGAAATTGCCTCAAAGATGACCGTCGTCACGGGCATTGCCGACGGAGCCGATACCGCCGCCATACGCGGCGCGCTTGCAAGCGGCAATATTATCTGCGTGCTTCCCGGCGGATACGACTATCTCTACCCCACGTCAAGCGGACCGCTCATCGCCGAATTGGAGAAGAGCGGGCTTGTTATCTCCGAATGGCCGCCCCATACGGCGGTGCAAAGGTACATGTTCACCGTGCGCAACCGCATAATTGCGGGCATCTCGAGGGGAGTGCTCGTCGCCTCGGCGCCCAAAAAGAGCGGCGCCCTCATCACGGCAAATTACGCCGCCGACTACGGGCGTGAGGTGTTCGCCTTTCCCCACTCGCTCGGCGTCTCCGCGGGCGAAGGCAGCAACGCGCTCATAAAAAACGGCGCATTTCTCTGTCAGAATGTACTTGACATTTTCAGCTCTTTCGGTTTAGAATACAAAACTGAAGAAAAGACCCTCTCCGCAGAGGAGGACAAAATTATCAGTTTCCTGCGCGAAAACGGGCAGTCACACATTCAGGATATAGCCAAAGCCGTCGGAATAAGGGTCTTTCAGGCGGTCACAACGTTGTCCGCGCTTGAAATTAAAGGCCTCGTAGTCAGATGCGGGGGAAACACGTACGAAGCATGTTAACGCAAATTGTGTGCAGTTAATGAATTGCAAGCAAGCTTGCATGAATTGAATACTTCGTATTCATAAATTGTCGCCATAGCCTTGTCCGTCGCTACCATTGTCATCTTGAGCGAAGTCGAAAGATCTTGGAGCGAAGCGACGGACAATGGTAGCTCCGAGATTTCTCCGCGTTGGTCGAAATGACAAGGCTATGGGCGGCATGAATTGCACACTGAAGTGTGCATTGTGGTGAGTAGTTATTTTAAAAATATTTCTCACCTCAATGGAGCAATCTTTGATTGCGAGAATTCATGCGCTCATGTTATACAGTAAGTCTAATCTGACGAGCGGAGAGCGCAATTCATGGCGTAGCCAATTCATTGAGGCGATTTATCGCCGAGAATTCATAGCGCAGCGCAGTTTGCAATTCATTTTATAACGGTTATCCAATTTCGGAGTAGTATATTATATATGGATCTCATCATAGTTGAATCGCCTTCGAAGGCAAAGACAATTTCAAAATATTTAAAGGGCAAGTACAAGGTCGACGCCTCGGGCGGACATGTGCGCGACCTTCCCGAGCGTACCCTCGGCGTAAAGATAAACGACAACTTTGAGCCGCGCTACGAAATTACCCCTAGCAAAAAGGACGTAATAAAGCGCCTCACCGAGGAGGCCAAAAAGGCGGGAAGAGTTTATCTTGCAACCGACCCCGACCGCGAGGGCGAGGCCATTTCGTGGCACCTTCAGACCGTTTTGGGCATGGACGCCGACGGCGAAAACAGGGTGGAATTCAACGAAATTTCCCCCAAGGCCGTCGAAAACGCCTTAAAGCACCCCCGCAAAATCGACTATAACCTCGTCGACGCCCAACAGGCGAGGAGGGTTTTAGACAGGCTCGTCGGCTACAAACTTTCGCCCCTTTTGAATAACCGCATACAGAGCGGCCTTTCGGCGGGCAGAGTGCAGTCGGTTGCGCTCCGCCTCATTGTCGACCGCGAAAGGGAGATTGCCGCCTTCGTACCTGAAGAGTACTATGTGTTCACGGCCGCACTTCAGGACAAGGGGGCAAAGTATTCGCCCTTCAAGGCGACATATCAGCTCAAAAAGAGCGGCAAGTCCATAACCAAGGAACAGGCGGACGAGGTTGAAAAGGCCGTCCGCGCCGGTCAGTTTGTAGTTACAAAGGTAAAGAGCGGCGTGACGAAGTCGCACGCGCCCGCGCCCTTCACCACGTCCTCCCTTCAGCAGGACGCCTCAAACAAATTCGGCATGACCTCGCCCGAGACCATGCTCGTTGCACAGCACCTGTATGAGGGCATGGACGTCGGCGGCGACCACATAGCGCTCATCACATATATCCGTACCGACTCCACCCGCGTCGCCGTAGAGGCGCAGCAGATGGCGCGCGAATTTATTAAGAACACCTACGGCGAAAGCTATGTGCCCGCCAAGCCCAACATATACGCCACCAAAAAGGGCGCGCAGGACGCGCACGAGGCCATCCGCCCCATCAACCTTTCGGTCACGCCCGCAAGCGTAAAGCAGTACCTCGACAGAAAGCACTACAATATATATAAGCTCGTCTACGACCGCTTTGTCGCCTCGCAGATGGCCGAGGCGCAGTACAACTCCATGCAGATAGAGGCGCAGTCGGCGGGCTACACATTCAAGGCGAGCGGCAAGTCGCTGCTGTTTGCCGGCTTCACCGCCGCATATCAGAACGTCACCGAGGGCGACGAGGAGGAGAGCGCAAAGCTCCTTCCCCCCGTGCAGGAGGGCGACGAGCTCAATTTAAACGACCTCTCAAAGGAGCAGAAGTTCACCCGTCCCCCCTTGAGGTATACCGACGCGTCGCTCGTCAAGACCATGGACGAAAAGGGCATAGGCCGCCCCTCGACCTACGCCTCCATAATTTCGGTTTTAAATAAGCGCAAGTATGTGGTAAAGGACGGCAAGTATATGGTCCCCACCGAGGTGGCATATAAGATAACCGACATGCTCTGCCACTACTTCAAGGACATAATGGACGTCGGCTTTACGGCGCACATGGAGGCCGACCTCGACAAGATAGAGGAGGGGGGCGTCGATTGGCACAAGATAATTGCCGACTTCTACCCCACCTTTGCAGAGCACCTGCGCACCGCCGCCTGCGACGGCGACGAGATGACGGACATCAAGTGCGAAAAGTGCGGCTCCCCCATGATACGCCGCACGGGCAAGTACGGCAAGTACCTCGCCTGCTCAAACTATCCCAAGTGCTCCAACATCGTCAGCGAAACTCAGGCAGAAATTTCAGAGATGCGCTGCCCCAAGTGCGGCGCCAACATGGTGGTAAAAAGCGGCCGCTACGGCAAATTCCTCGCCTGCCCCAACTACCCCGAGTGCTCCTCCATTCTGCCCATCGACGCCAAGATGTCAGAGGAGAAGTGCCCAAACTGCGGGGGAGCTATGCTCATCAAAAAGGGCAAGTACGGCTCGTATATGGAGTGCGTAAACTGCTCCTTCAAACAGCCCCTCAACTCGCCTGACGGCAAGCCGCGCGAGGGCGAAAAGACTGAGGGCCAGTGCCCCGAGTGCGGCAAGCCCATGCGCAGGATGCGCTCCAAAAACGGCAAAATTTATTACGGCTGCACGGGCTACCCCGCCTGCAAATTCTTAAGTTGGGACGTGCCCACGGGCGACAAGTGCCCCAAGTGCGGCAAATATCTCATCCGCAAGGGTGGCAAGATAAAGTGCTCTGACAAAAACTGCGACTACTCCGTCGACGCCCCCGAAGAGGAAGGGGAAGATGGCAACGGTTAAGGTCATCGGCGCAGGGCTTGCCGGCTGCGAGGCGGCTTACCGCCTTGCAAACGCAGGCCGCAGCGTGCGCCTGTACGACATAAAGCCTTCCCGTTTTACCCCCGCACATTCAAACGCCGACTTCGGCGAGCTTGTGTGCTCCAACTCGCTCAAGGGCAACGACCCTTACACCAACGCCTGCGGCCTTTTAAAGCAGGAGATGAGGGAGCTTGATTCTCTCGTCATCGAGGCGGCGGACGCCACAAAGGTGCCTGCGGGCGGCGCCCTCGCCGTCGACAGGGAGCAGTTCGCGGAATATATAACGCATAAAATTACCTCCCACCCCAACATAGAGGTGGTGTGTGAGGAGGTCACCGCCCTCCCCTCGGACGAGTGGTGCATAGTCGCCACGGGCCCGCTGACCTGCGACGGGTTAGCCGGGGACATAAAGGCAAAGCTTGGCGGGGAACTGCACTTTTACGACGCCTCAGCCCCCATAGTCTCCCGTGAGTCGATAGACATGTCCCATGCCTTCGTGGGCGACAGGTACGGCCGCGGCGGCGATGACTACATAAACTGTCCCTTGAACAGAGAGGAGTACGAGCTGTTCGTAACTCAACTTCTCGGCGCCCAAAGGGCAGTGCTCCACGACTTTGAAAAGGGCGAAATTTTTGAAGGCTGCATGCCCGTGGAGGTCATGGCGGCGCGCGGGCAGGACACCCTGCGCTTCGGACCCTTCAAGCCCGTGGGGCTTAAGGATAAGGACGGCAACAAGTTCTATGCCGTGCTGCAGCTCAGGAAGGAGAACGCCCAAGGTTCGGCATACAACCTAGTCGGCTGTCAGACCAATTTAAAGTTCCCCGAACAGAAGAGGGTGTTTTCGCTCATTCCCGCCCTCAGGAACGCCGAGTTTTTGCGCTACGGCGTAATGCACCGCAACACTTACATAAATTCCCCGCAGTGCCTCAATGCCGATTTTTCGCTTAAAGCGGACGGCAAGGTCTTCTTCGCCGGGCAGATAACGGGCGTGGAGGGATATGTGGAGAGCGCGGCAAGCGGACTTTTGGCAGCCATTCACATGGACAGAAAGCTCAAAGGCGCATTGCCTGCAGTGCCTGAGGACACCTGTATTTTGGGTGCTCTGTCGGCACATATATCGGTGGCAAACGCAAATTTCACGCCCATGAACGCCAACTTCGGCATACTCAGGGCGTGCGAACAGCCCATACGCGACAAAAAACAGCGCTACGCCCACCTTGCGCGGCGCTCGCTTGAATATATCGGGCAGTATAAACAACTTATTGATAAGGATTAACTATGGATTATTTGACACCCAAACAGACAGTTCACGAATTGAATAAGTATATAATAGGTCAGGACGAGGCCAAAAAGGCGGTGGCAATAGCCCTGAGAAACCGCTACCGCCGCGCTCAACTCTCCCCCGAACTGAGGGAGGAGGTCACCCCTAAAAATATAATCATGAAGGGCCCCACGGGCGTCGGAAAGACCGAAATCGCAAGGAGGCTTGCAAAGCTTGTAAAGGCTCCCTTCTTAAAGGTCGAGGCCACAAAGTATACCGAAGTCGGCTACGTCGGCAGGGACGTCGAGAGCATGATACGCGACTTGGCCGAGTGCGCCATTCGCCTCGTCAAGGAGGAAAAGACGCAGGAGGTCAGCTACAAGGCCATGGCCATTGCCGAGCGCAGAATTGCCAAGGTGCTCGCCGAAATAAAGAAGGACGAGCGGGGCGAATTTTCGCGCGAGGTGTTCGAAAATAACCTCGTCGACGACATTCACGCGGGCAAGTACGATTCTACGATGATCGAAATCGAAGTTGCCGACAACCCCAAGCCCATAGAGCTCTCCCCCGGTCAGGGCGCGGCGATAGATTTGGGCTCGGTGTTCGGCTCCCTCGGCATGAACCGCAAAAAGAAGAGGCGCATCTCCGTGCGCGAGGCGCGCAACCTTTTAATGGCGGAGGAGGCGGATAAGCTGATAGACAACGATTCCGTTCAGACCGAGGCCATCCGCCGCGCCGAAAACGACGGCATAATCTTCATCGACGAGATAGATAAAATTGCAGGCGGCTCCCGCGGGGGCGGTCCCGATGTCTCCCGCGAGGGCGTTCAGCGCGACATATTGCCCATCGTCGAGGGCTGCACGGTCATGACCAAGTACGGCCCCATAAAGACCGACTACATTCTCTTCATCGCCGCGGGCGCCTTCCATGTGTCCAAGGTTGAAGATTTAATTCCCGAATTTTTGGGCCGCTTCCCCGTCCTCGTAGAGCTCAACAGCTTGAAGAAGGAGGACTTCGTCAACATTTTAACGCAGACGCACAACGCCATAACCATGCAGTATTCTGCTCTTCTCGGCGTCGACAACATAGATCTGCAGTTCAAGCCGGACGCAATTGAGCGCATAGCCGAAGTCGCCGAAGAGCTCAACAACACTTCCGAAGATATCGGCGCGCGCCGCCTTCACACCGTAATGGAGTACCTTTTGGAGGACATCTCCTTCGAGGCGGGCGGTAACGACTATCCCCTCGTCACCGTGGAGATCAACAAGAAGTACGTCGACGACCACATCGGCAAGCTCATGCAGGTCTGCGGCGGAAGAAAGCATCTCAAGGTCACGGGCTTCGCCAACTCCGAAGAATAATAAACTTAAAATATACTTCGCAATACGGTGTTGCGCTGCGGCAACCTTCGGTCATTTACGTCTTAGTAAACTCCCTCAGGTTTTCCTCGCGCGCCTTGTCTTGCTCGCATCTTTTAAGTTTTTGTTAGTTAACATTTAATATAGATAGTCAACGTCGTTAGACAAGACTTTTGTGAGGATTTATATGATTAATATTCCCAAGGGCACAAAGGACGTTCTGCCTGCCCAATCATACAAATGGCAGTTTGTGGAGGACTGCGCGCGCAGGGTGGCGCGGCAGTTCAACATAAGGGAGGTGCGCACCCCCGTGTTCGAGCATACCGAGCTGTTTGCCCGCGGCGTGGGCGACACCACCGATATCGTCAACAAAGAGATGTACACCTTTGTGGATAAAGGCGGCCGCTCCGTCACCTTAAAGCCGGAGGGCACCGCGGGCGTGGCGCGCATGTTCATAGAAAACGGCCTCGCCTCAAGCCCGCTGCCCATGAAGTCCTTCTACATCGCCCCCTGCTACCGCTACGAGCGCCCTCAGGCCGGCCGCCTGCGCGAATTCCACCAATTCGGCGTAGAGGTCTACGGCTCGCCCGCGCCCGCCGCCGATGCCGAGGTGATCTTTGCCGCATCGTCCTTTTTAAAGGAACTAGGCATAAACGATACGCGGCTCGAGCTCAACTCCATAGGCTGCAAAACCTGCCGCGCAAGCTACAACGCCGCATTAAAGGAGTATTTCAGACCCCACATCGGCGAAATGTGCGCCACCTGTCGCGAGCGGTTCGATAAAAATCCCCTCCGCATGCTCGACTGCAAGGAGGATGGCTGCAAAAAAATTGCTGCGGGCGCGCCCAAGATACTTGACTATCTCTGCCCCGACTGCGCTTCGCACTTCGAGAGCGTAAAAAATCTTCTCGCCGCGCAGGGTATAGAATTTGTTGTCAATCCCAATATAGTAAGGGGGCTTGACTACTACACCCGCACCGTGTTCGAGTTTGTGTCCACCTCCATAGGCGCGCAGGGCACTGTGTGCGCGGGCGGCAGGTACGACGGGCTCATCGCCGAACTCGGCGGCCCCCAAACTCCCGCCGTGGGCTTTGCCGCAGGGCTTGAAAGGCTGATACTCTTAATGGAGAACACCTCCGTGCCCTTCCCCGCAGCCCCCGTGCCCGACATATACATCGCCGGCATGGACGATGAAAGCCGCGCAAAGGCGTTCGCCCTCGCAGGTCAGCTGCGTTCGCAGGACGTTTCTGCCGAATGTGACCTCATGGAGCGTTCGGTAAAGGCGCAGCTCAAGTATGCGGACAAGTTGGGCGCCACATTTGTGGCGGTCATCGGCGAAAACGAGCTCAAGGAAGGCGCTGTAAACGTCAAAAAAATGGCTGACGGCAGTTCGCAGAACGTGCCGTTCGATGGCCTTTGCAATTATATAAAGACTCAAGGAGGAAATTTTAATGGCTGAAAAGGTAAATTCCGCTCAGTTTAACGAGCTTTTAAAGGGCGACAAGCCCGTGGTGTGCGACTTCTTCGCAACGTGGTGCGGTCCCTGCAAAATGCTTGCACCCGTCTTGGAACAGGTCGCTGCGCAGTATTCAGACAGGGCCGTGTTTGTTAAGGTGGATGTCGACGAATGTGTCGACCTCGCTTCGCGTTACGGCATAATGTCCATTCCCTACGTCGCTATCTTCAAGGGCGGCGAAATGACGGCAAAGTCCTTAGGCTTCATGCCCAAGGCAGAGCTTGAGCAGTTTTTGGACGACAATTTATAAAATCTGACTGTCGCAAACTTAAGCGGCGGGCGGGGCGCACTGTGTGCGCCCCCACCCGCCAAAATAAAATTATGACAAAACCATTGACAAAAATTGTTTTGTTGAATATAATAAAAGTAGACAAGGGCGTTAACCGATTAGCGGTTAGCCTGATGTTATAAGTAATTTTTTAAAATGACTACCTCAATCAGGATCCGAGGTAGTCATTTTTTATACGTATGGTGACGATATTCCTGTTGATCGTTACAGATACAACCAAGCCTTTGCGGATGAGCCACAGAAGAAAAAGGAAATCTTCGTTCGTCATATGTATCACCTCCTTTTTGAGGAAGTGCCAACCACCTTGGGACGCCCTTTCTACCGGCAGAATGCTGCCTAAATATATTATATAATGACGAGGAAGATTTGTCAAATAATAATTTTAGGGCGGGGCGCACTGTGTGCGCCCCGCCCGCCGCATTTTTGACCATAAATAATTTTTAATCAAATTATATTCAAACCATTGTATATTTTTAAAATATGTGATATAATTGCTGCATAAATATTAATTTTGGAGAAAAATAATGATAGATATCTCGCTCATCGAACAGACCGACCCCGAAGTTGCCGAGGCGCTGAAGCTTGAACTTTCGCGTCAGCAGGGCAATATTGAGCTCATAGCAAGCGAAAACTTTGTCTCTCCCGCGGTAATGGCCGCGGCGGGCAGCCACCTCACAAATAAGTATGCCGAAGGCTACCCCGGACACCGCTACTACGGCGGCTGCCAATTTGTTGACATTGCCGAAAACCTCGCCCGCGACAGGTTAAAGCAGCTCTTCGGCTGTGAATACTGCAACGTTCAGCCCCACTCGGGCGCAAGTGCAAACCTCGCCGTGTTCTTCGCCGTGCTTCAGCCCGGCGACACGGTCATGGGCATGAACCTCGCCCACGGCGGCCACCTTTCACACGGCTCACCCATCAACATCTCGGGCAAGTACTTCAACATAGTGCCCTACGGCGTCAGCAAGGACACACAGACTATAGACTACGACGAAATGGAGCGCATAGCCCTCGAGTGCAGACCTAAGATGATAGTTTCGGGCGCGAGCGCCTATCCAAGAGTCATCGATTTCGCCCGCATAAGGGAGATCTGCGACAAGGTCGGCGCCTACATGATGGTAGATATCGCCCACATAGCAGGCCTCGTCGCTGCGGGACTGCACCCCTCGCCCGTGCCCTATGCAGATTTTGTTACTACCACCACGCACAAGACGCTGCGCGGACCCCGCGGCGGCTTGATAATGTGCAAGGAGCAGTACGGCAAAATTATCGACAAGGCCGTGTTCCCCGGCATACAGGGCGGCCCCCTGATGCACATAATTGCCGCCAAGGCCGTCGCCTTCAAGGAGGCGCTTGACCCCTCGTTCAACGAGTATCAGAAGCAGATAGTTGCAAACGCCAAGGCTATAGCGGACGAATTTTCAAAGCTCGGCGTAAACATGGTCTCGGGCGGAACGGACAACCACCTCATTCTCTTAGACCTCACCTCCAAGGGCATGACGGGCAAGGAGCTCGAAAAGATGCTCGACGAGGTGCACATCACCGTCAACAAGAACGCCATTCCCTTTGACACGCAAAAGCCCTTCGTCACCTCGGGCATACGCATAGGCACGCCCGCCATGACCACCCGCGGCATGAAGGAGCCCGAAGCGCGCAAGATTGCACAGCTCATAACCAAGGTAATAGAGGAGAGGGAGGGCGCCTTCGAATACGTCACCGCAGAGGTGGCAAAGCTCTGCGCGGCATTCCCCTTATATGCAGATATAGTCAGGTGATTGCAATTTAACGGCTGTTTGACCCTTGTCCGCATATGGCGCGGCGGAAAAATATGCGCCGCACATATGCCATGAAAACAATTTAATTTACGGACACACTTGATTTACTCCTTTAATTTAAGTGCGGCGACGGACACATGTCCGCCGCCGCATTTGCCGTTTACTGTAAATTTTGGCTTTAATTTCCCAAAAATCGGCAGGCTATTGTGATAATTTTGTGATAACGCTTGACAATACCATGCAATAAAGCGTATACTTAAACAAATAGAAAATATAATTAAACTAATTAAAGGAGGAGAAAAATGAAAAAGACGATTTGTTTGCTTGCCTTTGCGGCGGCATTTGTCATCGCCGGCGGCATAATCGGAGTGCGCGTCGACACCGTCACCGCGGGTCAGGGCAACGGCACTGACCTTCAGGTCGGCACTCAGGAAGAATTGTCCGACCTCGTCCGCTCCATTCCGTCTGCGTCAGATTATTATTCGCGCATTGATGGCGGCGCTGTTGCATTGTCCTCTGCGGGCGAAGTCGGGGTGGCAGACGGCAATTACGACTTTTCAAACCTCACGGTGCAGACGAGCGACTACTATTCAATGAGCGCGGACGACAATTTGATTTCCGTAAGGCGCAGCCTCAACGCCTATTTTACCCCCGACTGCGTCCTCTACGACGGCGACATCTCTATGATCACAAGCACCGAAGCGGGCACAGTCTACGACGACGTGCACGACCGCCTTCTCAACTGCACGGTCACAACCAATATAAAGGAAACTTATTCGCTCTATATCTCGGCCGACCTCGTGCTCGTCAAGTTCGATAACGTCGAATATTCCTACGATTTCCGCTACGAAACCGAGTCGGGCACACAGGTAAACTTCACTCCCGAAGATGACCCCGTCGATTCGGCAGAGCGCATGCTCGACGCCGTCTTGGACGATTTCAAGAACAATTACGGCGAGTGGATAAGGCTCAACATGGACGAGAACGACTTCCCCGAGTGGCTCAATGAAGGGGCGGATCTGACGGAGGAACAGCAGACTGAAGCTGTGGTGTTCATGTCGGCGTACACGCTCAGTTATACGCTCGTTGAACAGCTCGTTCAGGTCAACGACAGCAACGAGATGTTCATTGACGACATAAATAATATTCTCAATCTCGACGAAAACTGCTTTGATACCTCATACGGCCTCAGCATGCTCAACGACAGGGGCAGACAGACGGTTTCGCTCAGCAATCTCACGCGCAACGTAAAGTTTATATACGACCTCACCAATCCTCAGGCGCCCGAAATCAGCTGCCGCGACAGCTATAATGTCCCTGAAGTGGGCGCTTCGTTTGAGTACAGTCAGAATGTGACCTTCCGCTATATCGGCAACACGGTCGTCAACGTGCACGAAGACAGGCACTATAATACGCTCTACAACGTATTCGGCGACACCCTGCGCCGCATTATAAACGAAGCGGCGGAACAATCGCTTTAAGGAGGTGCTGAAATGGACGAAACTTATATGCAGAACGTAGATAACGTCTCCAAGCCCAAAAATACAGATGTCAATGCGCCAAGCATGCTCTACAATATTCTCGGGCTCATACTCGCCATATTTTATGTGGTGGCAATATTCATCCTGCTCATTCTGTTCAACAGCGGCGCCCTGTATGCCTTCGACGTGGAAATAAACGCCCTCGGCGTTGTGGCTTACATAATTAAATTGACGGCGGGCATTGCGTCCATAGCCGACCTCGTATACGCGGCTGTGATCTGCGCCATTGCGCTCTCGTGGGCGATAATAACTATTGTGCTCGTTGTCAAGCTCATAATCGCCTTTATAGGCATCTTTCCGCTGTTCAAGTTCGAAACGACTTACAGGGACGAAAAAGTCAAACTCGGCAAGGCCTGCAGAAGGGCATGCTCGTGCTATGGCGAAGTGCTCGTCTTAATGCTCATCTGCCGCCTTACAAACAACGCAGGCTTCACGGGCCCCGCAATCGGCATAATAATCATGGCGGCCGTCGTCTACGGAATATCATTCGCTTTCTTCACTTTCTTCAAGTCCTTCAACAGGATATACAGAACGTTCGATTGGAAAGTGTTCGTCGTCGACCTCGCCCGCAACGTAGTCATGCTTGCAATAATCATTCTGCTCATAGCGGCCTGCTTCAAGCCTTGGTTGGCGATCATCAACAACAACTATATAGATTTCATGTACCTTGTGCGCGCAGGCGGAGTCAATTTTGAAATGATATGCGATTACTTCATCGTGCCCATTCTTAACTTCGCCATAGCTTCGGCAGCAATCAAAGCGCTCGGCAAGTATGTCGGCTATTACATACTCAACAACGGCAGCGGCGGGGTCAGCTTCTCGCTGAGGAGCAGGTTCATCGCCGTCATCGTGTTAGCCGTCATAGTCATTGTGTTCGAGTGCCTGTTTGCCTTCCTTACCGCCTCGTTCTCGACAGATTTCCTGATATCGCTCATCGTCGATAACTACCTCGGAATACTGCTCATAAGCATTGCGGGCATACTCTGTGCGCTTGCGCCTAGCCCCGTTTCAGGCATAAATCAGTAACATTAATCTCCGTAAAGTTCAACTGCGGCGGCGGACACATGTCCGCCGCCGCAGTATTTTTGTTATCTCTTATCCTTTTGTTTCAGAAGGCCTGTTATCGAACAAATATCAAATATAACAAATGCCCCGACAATGCTTCCCCAAACAATGATATATGTCTTTGCCTGATTTTCGGCAGTCAGTCTGATTTCAACATAATTTTCCTGCCCTTCGTCAAAGGGTATAATTTCTCTTCCGTTATATGCAAGTGCAACAATGGGATAAGACCAACCGTCTCCCAAGTACGCGCTTGCAGAGGTTATTGACAAAAGCGCGTCTGTTTGCAATAAATCTTCTATGCCGTTTTCTATCGCCAAATCGCAATTTTTTCCGTCTATACTGAAATCATCGTAGAAATGACTTTGCGTGTGTTCAAAGGTTATCTGAATGTCATCTTCGCCGATAGAAAAGGATTGTATGGTGCAGTCAAAGGTAGTATAATTTGCAGCGTCTGAGTAGTATTGAACGCTCCCAATGTCCGGAGCATAAAAGATTAGCCAAAATATCAAGGGGAACAACGACAAAAGAATGCAGACAGACCAAATTATAGTCAGAATTTTACAAGCCTTTTTGGCTTTTTTTGTTGAATTCATTCTGCTTGCTTCTTCAATGCGTAAAATAACATTCGATTATTTTAATTATTATACAGCAAATGGCCTATAAAGTAAAATAAATAAGCGCACTACGCCTTGTAAATCAGGAGTAGTGCGCCATGCTTTAACCATAGAGCCGTTTAAATAATGTCACGGCAATTTTCCTTGCCTATTAATAGTTAGTGCTCTTAATTTCAAAGTATGCCTGAGGATGAGCGCATACGGGGCAGACTGCGGGGGCTGACACATGTCCGCCCCCGCAGTATTTTTATGCAAATGTCATTCAACTTCAAGATTGTCGTAATCAAATATTTCGTCGTTTAAAAATTCCTGCAAAGTCATTCCGAATCCGTGGGCAAGCATAATTACCGTGCTCAAGGTCACGGTTTTGTTCCGTCCGTTCATTATGCAGGCCATGCTTCCGTGCTGAATGCCCGAGCTCTGCTCCAACCGATATTGTGTCATCTGCTTTTGAATCAATAATGCAGATATTCTTTTTGCAACGGCGTCATTAACCGTCAAATGAAATGCCCCCTTAAGTAGATATATCTACATACAGTCTACCAAATTGATAAGCAAAATATATGTAGGTATGCCTACCTATTGCTTGCCAAATTAAAGTCACTTTACTATAATAATAAATGACGATAAATATGGGGGCATTATGATAATTTCTTTTTGCGGACACAGTGATTTTTGTGGCGACTTGACAGTGGCTAAAAAAGTAAAAGAACTTATTATCTCATTTGCGGAAATCAATAAAATTGTTTATTGCTATACCGGAGGATATGGAGCTTTTGACAATTTTGTTGCGAGCTGTATCAGCGAGGCACAGGCAGTTCGAAACAATATTAAAAATTGTTTGGTTATTCCATATATTTCAGATTGGTTCATGAATAAGATCAAAAATCATGTAAGTATGTATGATGAAGTCATTTATCCGCCTATTGAGGGAGTACCTCCAAAGTATGCTATTATTCGCCGCAATGAATGGATGGTTGATAAATCAGATTTATTGATTGCATATGTAAAACACGGATGGGGTGGTGCGGCAAGAATGTATCAGTACGCAAAAAGGCGGGGAGTAAAAATAATAGCGCTTTTTGGGGAGTAAATTTAATCAGTAATTATATAAGTGAAATTAAATAAGTGCGGCGCGGGATTAAAATCCCGCGCCGCACTTTGATATTAACGTATTTTGACTTCGTTTGGGGGACTCCTCCTCGTCGGGGCAAACCTCGCTCTATGCAAGCCGTGAATACACGCCTTGCAACTTTGCTCTGTTGCCCCTCCTCTTTCGCGCAAATACTACAGTTTTGCGCGAGTGCGTAGGTTTATTTAATGTGCCCCCGGTCGAAATGACAAAGGAGGAGCACCTTCCAAACTTAACGGCAAATCGCAAGCCGCCCCAAGGCGAGGTTTGCGTTAATAAAATAATTAACGTCGCAAGGCGGATTCATTCCGCCGTCAGCGGCCACAATTTGCGCATACCTGCGGCTCACCTGAAGTGAATTTGCGCGATTATATAAAGGAGTGCCCTTATAAATCGCGCAAAGAGAAGCGGAGCTTCTAAGCTAACGGCAAGTCGCCGGCGTCGCTAGCCAAGACTTGCGTTAATTTTTTAGTAGTTTTCCTTTCTGACTTCAAAGTATGCCTGAGGATGAGCGCATACGGGGCAAACGGCGGGGGCAGAGGTGCCAACCACTATGTGTCCGCAGTTTCTGCATTCCCAAATCTGAACGCCCGCTTTTTCGAACACGCTCTTTGTTTCAACGTTCTTCAAAAGTGCGCGGTAGCGCTCCTCATGCGTCTTTTCAATGGCGGCAACACCGCGGAACTGTGCGGCGAGAGCGGTGAAACCCTCTTCTTCGGCTTCCTTTGCCATTCTGTCGTACATGTCCGTCCATTCGTAGTTTTCGCCTTCGGCAGCCGCCAAAAGGTTCTCCTCAACCGTGCCAATGCCGCCGAGGTGCTTGAACCACAGTTTTGCGTGCTCCTTTTCGTTGTCGGCAGTCTTTAAAAATAATTCGGCTATCTGCTCATAGCCCGCCTTTTTAGCGACAGATGCAAAGTAGGTGTACTTGTTCCTCGCTTGGCTTTCGCCTGCAAATGCTTCCCAAAGATTCTTTTCGGTCTTTGTGCCTGCATAAATGTTCTTCTTTTCCGCCATAGTTTTTCTCCTTTATTTATTAAGATTAAATCTTAATTATTGATTATATGATATCACTAATTTTAAATAATGTCAAGGGGTAAATTAAAAAAAGTTGAAAAAAGTTGAAGAGAGCAGGCGGGCGCGGGGCATTCAGCCCCGCGCCCGCCTGCCAAAATTTAAAAGGTGTTCCCGAAATGTGTTTAATTTATATTCTAACCCTGTCATCTTGAGCGAAAAGCGGAGTGTGCGACGCCTGAAGTCGGGCTAGGAGGCGAAGCCGACGACGCTCTGCCGAGGGGACCCCTTCAGGGGTTTCGGCAGTAGGATCTTGTTTGGTTATAATCGAGCAAGATACATTCGACTGCGGCACTTCGTGCCTCTGCTCAGTATGACGTTGAGGCGCAATTATTTAATATACACGCTGATTAAAGCCTCCGCGTGTTTCCACAAATTGCATAAAATGGTGATTTTTATACAGTTATTCAATAAATTTTATTTTTTATGCAAAAAATATTTACAAAACTATTGACAAATGAATATAATGGTGTTAAAATATATTTAATTTAATACTTTACCTTAATAAAGCAAACCTGTGATGCAGAAAAAAGGCGGGGTGCAATCTTTTAAAGCGAGCGCGCGGCGGTGAAAGGCGCGCAGAGGTTCCCGAGTAATATGGACTGCGGAGGGCGGTATAAATTGCCGACGTCCGCCACGGCGTTATCGTGGCAGGGAATGTTTGTTCCCGCAAAGAGGGTCTTTTTTTCAAAGACTGAATCAAGGTGGCACCGCGTAAGAATTATACGCCCTTGGCTTATTTTAGCCAAGGGCATTTTTTATTGTATAACGAAAACCACACGCTGAGCGTGTGGTCAGTAAAAAAGCGGAAGCGTTGCAAATAAAAACCTC
>CALVPX010000010.1 GCA_944354265.1 uncultured Clostridia bacterium
GTGCGAATAGCACAGCCGGTACCATGCCCTTACAGGGCTAGTGCAAACTACGCGTTGAACGCGTAGTTATGATTTATAGGTATTGAAAGGATAGAAATTATATGATATAATTGCTTTGTTGATTTTAAGGGCAAAAAAGTCCGTTTGAAGATTATGTTCTAGTCAAGTCAAGAGTAAATTTATTAAAGTATTGCGTGCTTGACATACTAGCCATGGTAAAGCTCTGGCAAAAACTTGTGGAGGTTAGCAGGTAAATATGTATTATGAAGTGATTGCCTCTAACAACTTTGAACACCTTGCGATAAAATTCAAACAGGAACAATGCTCAGATTATTTTATGACTTACGAGCATGAAATGGACTTCTATGAGTTCGGTGCATATTTTTTGAAAGCCGGTTGTGTTAAAAATGAAAGCTATCACAAGTCGGCCGCGTTTGGCGAAAAAGTTTTACAGGAGAATGACGAGCGGCTTAAAATTGCTCTATGGAATCAGATTTTTCCTGTTGCAATCAAATTTATGACAGAAAGGCCTTTTGCCTATGACAGCAAATACCCCAGGCTTTCGGCGCTTCTCACGGAAGTGACTGAATGCGCTAAAAAATTTAAAAATAATTTTGGTGAAGGTCTTTCGCACGATAACCAATTTGAAACCGAACGGCTGCGCCTCGTCCCTTGCGATAAAAAATACCAAAGCACACTTATTGAATATTTCGTGGCGCATAAAGATGACTTGCTGATACTTTATAACAGACCGTTCAGTGAAAAGAATATTCAATTCATAAACAGGATGTATGCGACGGACGACGACAATTTAATTCGCTTTTCCATACTTGATAAGAGTACAGATAATATGGTTGGGTGTACGGGAGTGATGTTTGTCGGCAAAGTTGCTTATATTGAATATATAATTTTTGAAGAGTACAGGCGCGCGGGATACGCCTTTGAGGCGGTAAACGCCTTGATTTCCAAGCTTTTTAATGGAGATATATACAGGTGTGTCAACAGCGTTTATAAAGGTAAGTTTGAAAAGAAAAGGGCTGTGCCCGAGGTTATAAAGGCGGAGATATGCCGCGGGAATACCCCTTCGGAAAACTTTGTTAAAAGATTGGGGTTTAACTTTGACGGCGTAGACAGATTTGCCATCACTAAATACGACGCAAACGGTCTGCCCGAAAGTCAGGAGGACAAGTTGCTGTATTCGTTATGTAAACTTGAATAAAAAATTGCCCTTGATGAGCAATAAATAAAATTAACATAAGGAGGAATTTATGGATACTAACGATAATAACTGTTTTGATTTGCTCGATAAGTTGGTAAAGGACATTGAAGAAAAAATTAGTAATGCAAAAAGCAATGAGTTCAATATGTTCCTTGCTACGGGAATGGCAACCCAAGAGGTTAAACATTCAAAGTTTTTAGCGAATTTACTTGACCCTAAATATCCGCATAATCTTGGTAATAGTTTTTTAAAGGCGTTTTTGGATAGTTTATATGATTATAAGTGTGTAGCAGGTCTACCTAAAAATTCGGACATATTGGGTATTTCCAAAAGTGAACTTTTAGATATTGCAAATAGCCGTCATATAGAGTTATTTACAGAAAAAAGCCTGACTATAGATGAGGGCGGCAGAATGGACATTTGTATTAGCGCAGATAACTTTATGGTAATAATAGAGAATAAAATGTTTACCGGTACACACGGTGAGCAATTGAGAAGATATGAAGATGAATTTACCAATTATCAAAGTAAACGTAGAATTTTTATATATCTTACCCCTAAGGGTGATGCGCCGGTAGAGGATGGCATAATACGCCAAAATTGGTGTGTTATGAGTTATGAAAAGATTGTAGAGATTATAAATAATCTGATAAAGATACAAAAAAATAACAGAGTAAAAATAATTATGGAGGATTACGCAAAAATGATAGATTTAAATGTTTTAAAGGGAAACAGCCAACTTCTCGATGCCTGCGAAGAAGTATACAGAAATAATAGGGATGCGATAGAGCTTATCAATCACTATGCACAGACGTCAATGGAGAATATTCTGATAAAATGTGCGGAACTAATTCAGAAAAAATATCCTGAGGTCACTATTTATAGTCGTGATGGAGCAAAGGGAAATATTTATTTCTATACTCCCGTTATGAAGCAATATTTTGAAAATCCTGATAAATGTTGCCGATGCGTTTTAGGAACATCGGATGGCGGTGCCAGCGTTAGTGGATTCGTTGAGTTTTTAAAGCCTAAAGGTACAAACTGGGATGAGGTTCAGGGGAAATATCTTAGAAAATATAATCCCGATAAGGTTGGACAAGATCAATTTGCCGGACTTATGAAAAGACAAAAAATTTTACTTAAACAGGATAGAGGTGGAGATATCGAAGGTTTAAAAAAGAAAATAGAAACCAATATTGACAGTTATATTAAAAATATAAGGCAGATAGAGGAAAATTTGAAGTCTCTCCAGTGTTAAAACTAAAAAATATTATATTCTTGTGAGGAAGCATTATGATTCGTAACGACTTAGAAATATATTCTGGTAGATTACATAAATACATTGGAACAGCAAGCGAACTTATAATTCCCGATGAAGTATATAGCATAGATGGGTATGCTTTTGAGTATAACAATACATTGAAAAAGATAATTTTACCGCAATCATTTGACAATATTCCCCAATCTGCTTTTTGTTCCTGCAGAGCATTACAGAGTATTGTTATCCCGTCTACGGTGAGGGTGATAGACGCCGCCGCCTTCTATGACTGTATTTCTTTAACTGATTGTGTTCTTCCTGACGGCATTATATCAATTGGACGGGACGCATTCAGCTGTTGCATCAGTCTTGAAACGATTAAAATACCTAAAAAGGTTATCTCAATAGGCATGTCGGCATTTAGCGAATGTTCGGCGCTTAAAATGATTGATTTGCCGTATAAATTGAAAAGAATTGAAGTTGGTACCTTTTCTTCATGTGAAAGACTTGAGGAGGTTGCATTCCCTGAAGGACTTGAAGAGATTGAGAGAATTGCATTTCAAAATTGCAAAATGCTTTCCTATGTTGAAATTCCCCGCAGTGTAAAACACATCGGACCATGTGCTTTTAATGGTTGCGAAAGATTAACAATAAAAGTGCCCGAGGGGTGTGTATGTGAAAATAATGCTTTTAGCTGGTGCAGATCTGTACAAAGATATTAATATACATAAAAACGGCGGAGCCTAAAGCTCCGCCGTTTTTATGTTTTTGTGGTGATGGTCAGGTCTTTAAGAACAATATTTATGCACAAATAACAAATAATGATAGTAAATATCAAGAATTACCTTAAAATTATGTTAAAATGAAAATTAAAAACGTTAATTTTATGAGGGTGCCAGCCGGAACATTTTTTAAAAGAATTTGTTATAATGCCATAAACTAAAAAATCAGTGCGGATATGTCTCCAAAAAAATTTTTTAAAAACTCTTTAGTTGACGCATTTTTGCGACAACTGACCGTTGAACGCGGTCGAAGGCAATGGTATAATCGCATTGAAATCAAGGAGGAAAATCATGACGGAAAACACCAATACAAAATTTAAAAAGTCAGCCGCGCTCTACAACCTTTTGTCGCGCGCCGATGGACAGGCGCTCGAAACTGCCGCTATTGCGGAGGAAATGAACGCCGTAGGATTTACCTGCGACAGAAGGAAGTTACCCGAAGAGGTGGAGGCACTCAATAACCTCTTTTATAGCTGTGCAATGGGTTCGGATGAGGGCTTTAATGCGGACAGTGCAGACAACGTTATTTTAACTTCGCGCGGGGCGCACAATGCAAGGCTATACAGCTTCAATAAAACTTCTCCCTACTTAACTGCCGGAGGGCCCTCATCGCTTACACTGCCTGAACTTCGTTTTCTTTGTGATGCGACTCTTTCTGCCGACTTTATGACGAAAGAGATGGTAAGGGAGCTGTATGGCAAGCTCAAAAATATGGCTGATACGGGGGACAGGGTTTGCCTTGAAAGGTATTCGCGCTATGGCAGTGGTCGTCACCATTCCAATGATGAAGTTATGCGTTCGACGGAGTGTATATGCAGAGCAATCGCCGCAGGCAAAAAGGTTTCGTTTGATTACTTCATACTCGACGATAAATGTCAGCGCAGCTATTACGGCGAAAGGCGCGTGCTGAACCCTTACGGGTTGGTGTTCAACGACGGATATTATTACCTGTGCGGCTATTCGGAAAAGCACCACGGCAACCGCACATACCGCCTCGACAGGATGACGGGTGTCGAAATTGAAAAGGACGACATTATCCGTATAAACGGCAGGGTTGAATTTCTTTCGCGCGATACCAAGTATCTGCTCACGGGCAACAGTATGTGGAGCGGCAAGAACAAGCAGGTAATTCTGCGCGTGCACGAAAGTTTGCTAGGCGATATCTACGATATGTTCGGCGAGGGCGTGGAGATTACGCCCGACGATCCCGGCTTTTATACGGTAAACGTGCGCGTTACCACCTCCGAGGTATTCCTGAATTGGGTGGCACTGTTTGGCGCAAATATGAAGATAATCTCGCCCGACAGCACTAAGAACGAGATGAGAGAATTTCTTGAAAAGGCGCTCAAAAATTATGAGTGAGGCAGCGCATATGACAATTCAGCGGCAGTTTATATGTAAGAATCTCGAAGGCGGGTACACGCTCTTAACTCTCAACGAGTTCGACGGTGTGTTTTACCTCACCAAAAAAGATAAACCTGTATCGGGCGCAACTTACGTAAGCCGCGAAATTTTCGGAATACTTCAACGTGGACTTTTAAATCGTAAGTATACGAAATTTGAAGGCAACTATATTGAATGTATCGATAAAAAATATATCTGGGCGCTGTGGCTGTGCGTAGGCGAAAATGAAGTTTCAACCGAGCGCATACAAAAGTTTTGCGAGGTGGAAAGATACACCGCCCTCCGCATGGTCAACTGGATGGAGCGCATGGGCTATGTCTCTCCTGAAGAGGACGGAGGTAGAAAAGTGCTCATTGATATGGATGAATTTATCGCCCAATTCGGGCAAACGGAGATATAAATTATGAAGTTTTACTTTGCTCACGGTCATATTATCGGTCAGGACGCTACAGGCGACAATGAAAGGTGGGGCAGGTGGAGCAACTTCTCGGAGGTATTTTTCAGCTTTGATAAGGCGAAGAAATATCTTTTAGATGCATTCAACGGGCGGCTTACAAACATTTACCTTGACGACCCTATATTCCGTGACGGAAAAGCTGCCGACCTCGACGAAGACAACTGGAAGGGTGAATATGTAAGCGAATATATTGAGTATGAACTGACTATTTCAGAGATTGACTCTGATATATGCCCCGATCAATATTCAAATGAGGGCGCAAGGCGCATGGAGTGGGTGCTGCGTTATACGGGTGATATCCGCACGCGTTACATAGTATTGCGCGACGGCGTTGGCGTGGAGTTCCGCCCCTCAGACGAACTGCCGGAGGCGGGAACTAAATATAAGGTCGGCGATCTTGTGACTTTCAACGACATGGAAAACAAAGAATATTTTGCCGACGTGTTTGTAATCACTAAAACCCCGCAAAAGGTTGAGGGAGGGGTATGGCCCAACCATTATGAAGTGGCATATATCGAAAAGAGTAAAATTCTTCGCCCCGTAGTTCGGACGGAGCAGTTCCACGAGGAGGACATTCAGTTCTGCTTCAATGCGCTTTTAGAGCATAACCCTCTTAAAGAGCAGCTTTTAGCTCTGCAAAAGGTGGCAATGGGAGAAATTAATTTGCCCGAACAACTGCGTAAAGATATTTTTGACGGCAAAATACTGTTCAATGATGAGCCTTCGTGGCGGGATATTCCCGAATTAAAATAAAAAGGAGAGAATTAATGTCAGATTTTATAACAAAAAAGATAGAGGAAATCAAAGAGAAAAATTCTTTGAGTTATGGCGGGTTAGTGTATGACGCCTGCGGCAGGCGCCTGCCGTCGGGAACATTGTCGCTTGCCGAAAGATACAGGCTTGTAGGCAATCTTTTTGGCTTGCAGTTTTCGGAAAGGAGAACGGTGGGCGATTTCAATCCAATGATGGATAAAATTTGTGAAGATCCCGAATTTATAAAACTTGACGGCAAGTTACGCGCTGACCTTTGCCAAAGGTCGTTTGCCTACGACCGCGGTGAGGATGATATCGCTTTATTAAAATTGTCGCTCGGTTATATCAGGGAGTTAAGCCAAAAACTTGCAGAACTTGCCGCAAAGTTTTACGGTCGACCCGACTATATATTGCCCGCATATTTTGTGGCAACGCTAATTCATTATCATGCTCCCGGTTGCGCTTTCGAATGTAACAATATATTGTTCCACGATGGGCTGAGTGTGCTCTGTGACGATACGGACGATTTAGGGATATATGGTGAGGATGCCGCTTCGCTTGAACGCATGCGCTGTAAGTTGAGCGAGTGGTACAACTTTGTATGCCAAAGCACGGGAATAGACACTCGTGCGCGCAGACATACCGACATTCAACTTTCATCAGTCATTCGTCATACGATTACGTGCTATGTCGTGGGATGTTTTATAAAAGAGTACGGCATTGTGGAGGACGGGCAGTTTCTGTATACAGTTGCCGCCAACAGGCTGATAGAAAGCATTACGCAATAAAATGAGTACAGATACGCGCTGTGAGGTAAAATGAATATCCTGCCGTTTTTTAATTCGCGCGATATGGCTGAGCATTTAAAGGAACTCAATTACAATTTTTCGCTCAGGGAACTCGCCTATATAATCTGGCACAACCGCTCGGCCCCACTCGGACGCAAACGCATGGCGTGGCGAAAACTTTGCGCCATCTGCGGCGACTTTGAACTTGAAAGGCACGTTTTGGGTGACGGTATCCAAAGGCGCCCTCTTAGCAAAATAATTGACGAGCTTTTAAGTGAGGAAAATACGCTTCTGCAAAAGTTTTATGACAGGGAGGGCGCAGTTTATTCCTTTACCTTGCACTGTGAGGGCGACCAAAGTTGGTGTGAGGAGCACGAGCGGCTTTTCCCCGACTATGCCGCCTGCCTTGACTGTATAGGAAACGAATACAGGGGCGACTACAAAATAGATAAAATTATAATAAAAAAGCGGTATATCGGGGATAGTGCGGGGGCAATCGGTCTTAAGCTCAATGGCGACAGGCAAATTTTAGGTGTATATGACGATGGTGTTGAGGGGAATGATAGCTCAACGCCCGCCGATTGGCTGGATAATATATGGGTGAAGTTTCCTACGCCGTTCAGGCGGGGAGACATATTGCAATCGCCCCATTGCGATAAGCCATTTGTGCTCTTCGATTTAAGCGTGTGGAGCGGTGAAGAGCTTAAAGCACAGGGAGGTGTAAGCGACGAAAAGGCACTTGTCGCCGCAGATAAGTTTATTGAGTACCATTCACGCACCGGCGACGGGAGCGATATATTCGGCAAGGGATGGTTCTTTGACGAGAACGGTAACATTTATTGGGATCACGTTATGAGCTGCTACGACTTTGAATATTACCACGGCAATCTCACGGGCATCAACCGCTGCCTTGCAGTTTTGTCATCGGTTTTAAAGGGGGAGGGCGACGTCGATTTTCTGCTCTCCGCCTGTAAGACGATTGTCCTGCAGGAGCAGTTAAAGGACAGCCTTTGCAGACTGAATTGCAATTATGTGCGTAAATTTCTTTCACGATTCGGCTTGACGGAGGGAGGCAATGACTCAAAGTGAGCTTATAAATTTAAGCAAATTTCTCGCATATATACTGCGCCACAATCCGTCTGCCGCAAACATATCGCTCGACGAGAACGGTTGGGCAGAAGTGGATAAACTTATTGCAGGCATCAATACCGCAGGCAGAAAGATAGATATTCACATGCTTGAACAAATTGTGCGCGAGGATAAAAAGAACAGATATTCGTTCAACAAGGATAAGAGCAAAATTCGCGCCAATCAGGGACACTCGGTTGACGTTGAAGTTGATATGACTGAGTGCGCCCCGCCGGATATTCTTTATCACGGCACGGCGAAGAGGTTTTTAGAAAGCATTAAAGAACAAGGAATTTTGCGGCGTTCGCGCAGATTTGTTCATTTATCGGGAGATATAAAAACTGCCTTTGCAACGGGTAGCCGCCACGGCAAACCAATTGTTTTGGTAATCGACGCAAAGCAGATGGTTGCGGACGGGTACAGGTTTTATCTTTCGTTAAACAGCGTGTGGCAGTCTGCCGATATCCCGTGGAAGTATGTAATAAGAATAATAGATAAGAATGAGGACTAATTATGCGTGGAATGACTAATAGCATCAGACATTATATTGAAAAGTACTATTATACTCTTCATCTTGAAGAAAGCGGAATAACTGAAAATTCTGCTCTGCAGGACGCGGTTGCCGCATGTGTGGATAAGGCATTTGAGATTTGCGTTAAAGGCAGGGCGGGAGAAGATTATGGAATTTATAAATATCCCGAGGAAATAATGCAGGCAAGGGAAATTGTCGGGCGCGCCATTATGCAATTTCTCACTGCGGAAAGAGTGCGTTCCGATTGGTTTTCGGCTCTGCTGGAAGAAATAGTCGGCGATTGCTTTGCAGAGTATAATCGGGAGAGAGAAACCGCAGGAAGCGGAAGAAAAGTCGGTTTTACTTATGGCAACGCGCAGTGCTTTATATCTGTTTCATTGAGGAATATTATGGCGTATTTTACCGTGTGCGGGATAAATAAGTACGATGATAAATTCAGGAGATGTTATTTGCCGGTCGATGACAATTTATGTGCTTATATAAATAAAATACTCCGTCAGTATCCCGATGATGTATTTTGTGGCGACAGGGATATGCTTATACATATCTTTTCGAATCTTCATTGGAGTGAAATAGGCACATTAAAGTTGTGCCTTTCGCTTGTAGGTATGGCAGATATGCTGTGTAAAAGTGCCGCCCGATTCGAAGAAGATTGTAGTTTGAAAGAGCCGTATTCTGCCCTTGTTTTGTCATGTAAAATTTCGGCTTTAAGCAACCAACAAATTTTGCCGCAGGCAGACATTCAAAAATTATTGTCTGACAGCAATTTAAGTGCCGTAATCGATAAATTGACTCGCGCATATGTGCCGTTCGGCGCATTATATGTCCTGCCCGACGGGCGAATTTTAGATTTAGCGACTCTGCCTTTGGGCCACGAGGAATTTTTTGAAATGACAGGCCTAACAGCACAATCTTTGAGTGAGGTAGGTTGGCTGCGTGCCAACACAAAAGCCGGCTACGTTCAGTTGCCCGATTGTCCGCTCACAGCAAAACAGGTAATTATATTGGAAGAAATTAAAAAAATTGCAGGCGGCAATCTGCAGATAAGGAGGTAATTTTATGAGGCGGACAATTCCCTCAGATTGAAAAAATTGCACCACGTGCGCAAGATGGGGAGGAGACTGCCGTGATTACCACTAACATTTTGTAAATCTATGTTTTACTAAAATGCCCGTTGAATTTCATATTTTACTGTGCTATAATTTATTTATAAATTTTGTCGTTTTGTGAGGAGGAAAAATGAATCTTTCAAAGAGTAAATACACGCGCTATTGCCAGTGCCCCAAAATGCTATGGATGGATACATACAAAAAGGAATGTGCAACCCAAGACCCGGCTTTGGAGCGTAGATTTAAAGAGGGCAACGAGGTGGGCGACCTCGCCATGGGGCTGTTGGGCGACTTTGTTGAAACGACCGCCTATACCGACGACGGTAAGTTAGATATTCCCACAATGCTCAAAAATACAAAAAAATATCTCGCACAGGGCGTGGAGAACATCTGCGAGGCGGCCTTTTCAAAGAACCGCTGCTATTGTGCAGTGGATATTCTGCATAAAACGGCGACGGGGTATGAGATTTATGAGGTCAAGTCGTCTACGGAGATAACCGACGTATACCTTTTAGACTGCGCATATCAGAAGTGGGTGCTGGGAAATTCGGGGCTGAACATAGAGCACGTGTTCATCGCCTACATAAACAACAAATATGTGCGCAGCGGGGAGGTGGACATACATCAGCTGTTCACCATTGAGGACGTGACAGATAGATTGCCCCCTTATTATGCCCAAGTTGCAGAAAATGTCGCTGCTGCGCTTGAATATATAGATAAAAAGGACGAGCCGGATATGGGCCCGGGTGCTCATTGCTTCAAGCCATATCCCTGTCTCTATTGGGATTATTGTACGCGCGATCTGCCCAAACCCAACGTGTTTGATCTGTACAGAATAAGCGGCTCCAAGGCAGAGGAATATTATAATAAAGGCATAGTAACATTTGCCGACGTGCTGCGGGCGGGCATAAAACTAAACAATATACAGTATAAGCAGGTCACATCCGAACAGTTTGACCTGCCCACGCATGTGGATAAGCTCGGAATAAAGGCCTTCCTCGATACGCTCACATACCCGCTTTACTTTTTGGATTTTGAGTCCTTCCAGACCTGCGTGCCATTGTACGACGGCATACGCCCATATCAGCAGGTGCCCTTTCAGTATTCGTTGCACTATATAATTGAACCAGATGGCGAATTGCTGCATAAGGAATTTTTGGCGGACGAAAATTCCGATCCTCGCCGCGCACTCGCCGAAAGGCTGGTGGAGGACATACCGCAGAGCGTATGTACGCTTGCATACAACAAGGCTTTCGAGTGTATGGTAATAAAGCAGCTCGCTGAAGTCTTCCCCGATTTGAGCGAAAAGCTTCTTAATATCCGCGAAAATATCCACGACCTGCTCGACGTATTCCGTGATGGATTTGTGTACGATAAGGCTATGGGCGGGAGTTTATCTATTAAGAGCGTTTTGCCCGCAATGTTCCCCGATAATCCCGATTTAAATTACCACAACTTAAACGACGTGCACAACGGCACCGAGGCTACTGCGACATTCCTTTCGCTCCGTGGAATGGAAAAGAGCGAGCGCGACAAACTCCGCGCAAGTCTTTTAGCCTACTGCAAGCTTGACACCATGGCAATGGTCAAGCTTTGGCAAAGATTGAGAGAGTTGTGTGTATAATTTTGAATAAAGTGAGATTAAATTATGAGTTTTACTAAAGCAACACTTGAAACGGCAATGAATAATTTAGCCAAAGCAGGGAAAATTTTTTCAAATGAAAGTCAATTTCAGTTTGATTTGGTATGGGAACTTCGTGAAATGGGATATGATGTGGAGTTGGAGGTGTTGTCGGCTGATTGTGCACCAAGCGAGTTTTCAAAATTGGAAAAAGAGGAAAGGAAAAAATATTATACTGATATAATTATTAGAGATGATGAAAATTATATTGCAATTGAATTAAAGTACAAGACGCCCGACAAGGGAGTAATGCTTTATACAACAAACATTGGTAATTATTATGTGTTCCCGCAAGGAGCAGAAAATATAAGTTCGTATCTCTATTGGAAGGATGTTGAAAGATTAGAAAGCCTGGTTCATAAGAAAGTTCCCTTAAATTTTGATTCTAATAAAAAGGTATATAAGGGTTATGCCGTATTGCTGACAAATGATAAGAAATATTGGGATGTAAAATGCTATGACCCTTGCTCTTTGCAAGAGAATTTTTTCCGTTTGACGGAAGACAAGTGGAGAACGAAAAACTTTGTTGGCATGTTAAATTGGATGGATTATCGGGCAAAGTAATGGATGGAAGAAAAGCAAGAAAAAATGGAATTGGTTTTATTGATGAACGTGTTGATACTGAAGCCGCAGCTAAAACATATTATAAAGAAAAAGTTGAAGAACATTATCCAATAGAAATAAAAGGCAATTATCAATGTGATTGGAAAGACTTTGACTGCGGTATTACAAAGGTATCAGGAATTGATAAAACAGGAAAACAAATGCCAAAAAACATATCAGATTATAGCTTTTCGTATTTGCTTTTAGAAGTGTAGCCATATGAACTTACTTGAACCTAAAAATTGGTAAAAATTCGTATTTTGCAGATCTTACAAATATACAGCGATGCCGACCACCCCTTAACTCATGTTGAGATGCAACGCGCCTTTTAAACGATTAAGGCATAGAGCATGAACGCAAGGCGATAGGCAAAAATATTGCAATTTTACGCGACTATTTTTGCGGCTTAAAACGAATAATGGACGGGCATGAATTAATAGACCCGTCCTTTTTCATTATGCAAAAACTAGACCACACGCTCAGCGTGTGGTCTGTTGAAATAATGAATCGTTAAAAAATACATACACTCAAGTTGCGTTAATGTAATTTATTGCTGTAAATAATCACGGATAAAGTCACTGAAATATAGTCCGTCCTGTTCTTCAACAAAGTTGCTAATAATTGCGATGGCCGAATCCGAAAAACCGCGCTCCTTCAAAGCCATTTTTAAGGTGCAATCAAATACAGGATAGTTAGGGTTGTTTGCTGCCATCTGCGCGTTGGTCAAAGCGTGAATCTCATAATCCAACTTCATGATTAATTCCGATGAAACTTCAGGCCACATGCCATCTTCGCGTCCGAATTCGCCATAAGGTTTCATACGGAACTGTAAATATTTTTTGCCGTCATAGTCGGGGTCGCCGCTTCTGCCTTTGCAGAATTGTATACTTTTAATACCATATGCCTCTCTGCGTTCGTAGATGTTATCGTAAATATAACAACAGGCAAAGAACGCAGTAAAGATATCATGTGTAATCTTATCTGTTGAAATTATAGCGCGGCGGTATAAATAGTTGAAGATTGAATCGCCGACCATTTCGGGGTCGTCGCCATTCATGCATTTTCCGTTTTTAAAATATTCAATGAGGAGGTACCTGAAGTCATGCGTGTCTCCCTGAAGCTTACAAAAAGCTATGTTTCCTAGCATGTTCTGTAACTTTTCCTTTGTTAAGTAAGCTCCATACTTGAAACGCGACAGTGTTCCTCGGTCATTCTCAAGGTCGTTTACGAATATGCCGACAGATTTTCCCACTATTTCAAACTTGTGTTTGGGGAAATCTTTTCCGCGGTTTGTGAGATAGATGAAGATGAGGTTTGAAAGCAGAAGAGGGTTCTTTTTAATTTCATCGCCTATGGCTCCGAGATGAACAAAGAAATCTGCTTTCAGCGCATCTGCATTCATGGCAGGGGCGGCAAAATCGAGCGGTGAGGTGGGGTCGCGCCTCATCTGTATGGGAGAGTCTGACTTTATCAACTTTTTGCTGATGTTGTCGTACAGCTTCTGTTGGTCGCTTTCATCAAATCCGCGGAGAACATAAAGGGTCAGCCCGCCTTGGAATATAAGGTTGAGCTTGTCGTAATATGCCCGCGTGCGCGAAGTGAATATAAATCTGTCGCCAGCGTTGGATTTTCGGTATTCCTCGATCAAGCGCAGAAGCTTATCTTTCTTTTCATCGTTTACCTCGTCAAGCCCATCGAACACGATAGTGAGGGGATTGCCGGCATCGCCCCTTGCGCGAACGAGAATGTGTGTGGAGCGGTACTCGTCGGAGTCTACAAGATATCGATTGAGTTCGTGCGACAATAGGTCGGTTAAATGATTGCAATCGGCAAGATATCCGTCATAGTCAATTACGTTTATGCGCAGGTAAAACATATCGTCGTCAAAATATCTGCGCATTAAATTGCTTATGTATAAACTCTTGCCCGTGCCGCCGTCGCCTATAAGATAAAAACTGCCGCCGTGTGCAAGCGCGTCCAATGATATCGGTTGATTATCGGTTGCTCTGTAAACGTCGCGCTGAATATATCCCTTCTCGAAAGATAAAAGTGCATCTGCAATGCCCTGCAGATTTTCCGCAGGGGCTAAATCGGCATACTGGCTGCGCAGGCTGTATTTAAAATTTGCCTGTCCCTTTGTCATTCTGAACGCATAATTGCGCAAAACGTCCTCTTCAAGTCCGTTTCTTATTCTGTCGCAAATATTTTTAATGGCAGGCTGCTTGTTGTTCGCCATAGTAAAATGCGCGGCAAATTCAGACAGCTCTTTAAATACGTCGCCTTCGGGAAGGGCGGCAATTGCCTGTCCCACGTCATAATTCTCTGTGTTGAGGTAAATAACCAGCAGGTTCTTGTGCGACCAACTGCCCTCTTCAACTCTTTTCAGGGCAGTTTCAACTTCCATACGCACCCATTTACTTTTAATAGAGTGTTCAGAGAGTATGACAAGAAAGAACTTCGAGTTGTTTATTGCATTGCGTATGCATTCCTCTATTAGCCCCTCGGCGTCTCTGTCGCTCTCCCATGCACGGTAGTGGGTATATACATGCTCGTCATTCTTGCCCGTTTCGTCAAAGTTATATGACTCTATTTGCGCTACAAGGTCGTCCTTAAACTGCTTGTCGTTGTGATTCCACGAAATAAACAGGTCATATCTTTTGCCCGCATTGGCAAAGCTATATTGCCGCTCCAGTTCAACGGTGTGCCGCAATCGGAATTCTTCAAGTGTTACCTTTGCTTCGTCGTTTTTTTCTGCCGCTTTTATATACCACTCTAACGCCTTTTGCAAATCGCGCTCAACGCCCATGCCATATTCATAGCAGGCAGCCAGCTCTATTTGCCCTTTCACTCTACCAGCTTCGGCGGCAAGCGCAAAGTATTTTACTGCTTCCGGCAGGTTTCTTTCTACACCGTAGCCGCCCTCTTTATAGATAAGGCCCAAATAAGAATAGGCAAGCGTAAATTCTTTATCATTGTCCAGTAAATACTTAAACCAGAATTCTGCCTCGGCATAGTCCTTTTCTATTTCATCATCACCATAGTAAAAATTTCATGCAAGAAAAAAAATTTCTAGTGTTACAATGTCTACATTACTATACCACATGCGCACCCGAAAGCGAACAGCAGGGCGGAGAGAGCACTTTCACCGTAACCTATGTGGATGCCACTGCGGACAACACCGTCCTCGACACCGAGGAAGTTGCGTCCGGCGGTAAGGCTACACGTTGGGAACCCGAAAAGGAAGGGTACGACTTCGTCAATTGGTACGCCACTCCAAGCCTTTCGCATGTGTTTGACTTCGAGCAGACGATATCGCAGGATACTACCGTGTACGGCTATTTCGTCTCCTCTGAATTTGTAGCCGACACCCGCGACTTCTTCATCATGGGCACAAGCTCGGACGAAAATTCAGTGCTCTTCAACACCGAATGGAAGATAGGCGACGCAGGCAAACAGCAGCTCTCCAAGTCAGGTGCTCAGGGCGTCAACGAGTATACCATAACGGTCGATCTGTATGCGGGCGACGCCTTCCAATTTGCCATAAACGACGACTTTGAAAATCAGCGCGGCTACGGCTATTTGGTTGACGGCGCGGACGCCTATTTCGACAGTCAGCCCAACTACCTCGACCCCGACCCGCTCAAGGCAAATATATTGGTCAACACGGCGGGCAACTACACGTTCGCGCTGACAACCCATCCTTGGAGCGACGAATACGATACCGGCCATCTCTCCTATACTGAGGAGACCAAGGAAAACTTCAACTACAACTTGACCGATACCATTTCATTCGTGCGCAACGGCGATCCTCTTGTCGATCCAAGCGAAGAGGTGCTTGAAATCAGGGTAAAGGGCAGCTATATCACCGGTTGGGACCACATAACCACCCCCGAATATACCATGCAGTACGACGAGGAAAACGACGTCTACACATACTCGCACGAGTTTGTCGCAGGGGATGCGTTCATGTTCTATAACTTCATCACGGTCATAGGCGAGGACGGTCAGCCCCATACTTCGTTCGGCAGTATAAACCTCAATACCGACAGGGTTGACAAGGAAAATTCCGACGTCGAGTATCTCGACCTCACACCCGCGTCCAACATCGTCACAAAGGCGAGCGGCACATACTCATTTGTGTACGACAGAAACACAAACCTTCTCACCATTAAGTACAGCCCCGAATTTACTTCGGGTTACACCCCCGCCACAACGTGGTATATAAGCGGCGGCGGCATAACCGAGCCGTTGAAGAGTTCGCAGTACGGCAGTAACCTCACAGAGGATCACCTGTTCGAAAAGACGGGCGAATATGAATACAGCAAGACGGTCGACCTCGCCGTCGGCGACATATTCCAAGTCGTCACGGGCCGTTTGTACGGCGGTCAGCACGGCTATTCAAGCTTTGTCGAACCCGAAAAGGACGGCGTCGTCTACTTCTCGCTGTCGGGCGACAAGACGAACGCCCGCGTTGAAGTTTCGGGCAACTACACCATAACTCTCACCCTCGACCCCGAAAGTCCCCTCGGCGACAAGATAACATGGGTGCGCAACGGCGACATAATTCAGGATCTTCCCGTCGCCTACGACGTATTCATGAAGAGTGCTCCCGACGAGGGAAGCGATTGGATAATTTCCGAGCGTCATTCCACGGGCACGGGCGAAAGCGAAGGCATCGTCGAATTCCGCGCAATGCTCACCGAGGGCAAGCAGTTCTGCTTCATCTATTACGACCCCGGCGTGCCCGATGACGAGGTGGGCAGCTACGGCAATCCCGGATCGCTTGTCTCGGGACTCATGAAGGGCACCGAAGGCGGGTACAATGCCAACTTCGGCGTATTTGAAAACAACTTTGTCTGCAACGTCGCGGGCTTCTATGTCATAAGAATAGACTTCACGGGCGGCACTCCCGTCGTCGACTTCATCGAATATCAGGAGGTCGTGCCCGAGTTTGAAGCCATAATTAAGGGCAACGCCCTCGCGGTCGGATGGGACGGCAGCGAGAGGTATCAGTCTGAGGGCGGCCGCGTGGTAATGGTGGTCGAGTTCATCAAGACGGGCGAAACCACTCTCTCCGACGGACAGTTCGGCTTTGCATGGTGGGACGATTCGGTCACCACAAGCTACGGCAATTGGATAGGCGTTTCATGCATGGGCACTTCGGGCGACGCCAACTCCCTGTTTGTCAGCAGTGCAGACAACAATAACTTTGTCGCAAGCGTAACGGGCACATATATGGTAGTCATAGATATGTCAGGCGGCACGCCCGTCGTCGACTTCTATTCCCCCGATTGGGAGGTTATAGTAAAGGGCACCGCCTTCGACGTCGGTTGGGACGGCACCGACCGCCTGCCCGTATTCGGCGATACCTTTGAACTTGAGTACGAGTTCATCGAAGGCGGAGAATTCGGCTTTACGCTCTACGGCAAGACGGTAACCAATCAGTACGGCGACTATGTGGGTTGGGCCTACATGGGCACGGACGGCGACGCCAACTCCCTGTTTGAACAGCAGGCGGGCGGCGGCAACAACATAATCTGCAAGCGCGGCGGCGTCTATAAAATCGTCATAGATATGTCCGGCGACGATTATGTAGTCAATTTTTATACAGTAAGCTGATAACTCGGCTTTAATCTCACTCATCTTCCCTCCGTAGGCGCGGGCATGTTTAAACATGCCCGCGCCTTACTTTGTATAAAAAATCGGCTGCGCAAAATTTGCGCAGCCGATTTTAAAATACATTTGCACCCTTTAAAAGTCAAGCTCCGCGCAAAAAAGTTAATTTTCAGCTCTTTTTCATTCAATTTTTTGTAATAAATTGGCTGTAAATCCTTTAAAATTGTTTCAAAATATAGTAGAATAATACCGACATAAAAATACATGCTTAACGGCGCTTTGGGCCGCTGTGCGGTCTATGGCAAAGCTGCGCCGTGCGGAGATAAAATTATGATAAAAAAATATATTTTCGGCGACGTGTTCGCCACCGACGCCGTAGTGTGCGACGTTCCCTGCGGCGACAAACTTGAGTATTTCAGCGTCGAAAAGGACGGCAGTGGCTATGTCTTTCGCGCCCCCCTCGGCGGAGACGACATTGTCTATGGCCTCGGCGAAAGCATGCGCGGCATAAACAAGCGCGGCGGCAGGTATGTCTCCTTCAATACCGACAACATGCACCACACCGACGACATGCCCTGCATGTACGGCTCGCACAATTTCATTGTCGTCGACGGCGCAATCAAGTTCGGCGCCTTCTTCGATACCCCCGCCCGCGCCGTGTTCGACATCGACTATGACGGTAGCGGTCAGATATGCGTGTCGTGCGAACAGCCCGTCGCCGTATACATCGTCGGTGGCGACAGCGCCTACGGCATAGTCAGGCAGTTTTTAAAGATAATCGGCCAAAGTTACCTTCCTCCCCTGTGGGCGTTCGGCTTCGGTCAGAGCAGATGGGGCTATAAAAACCAAAAGGACGTCCGCAGAATAGTCCGCAAATACGCCGATGCGGGCATGCCCCTCGACTATATCTGCTTGGATATCGACTATATGGACCGCTACATAGACTTCACCGTCGACAAAACGCGCTTCCCCGACATGAAGGGATTGGTCTCCGAACTCAAGGACAAAGGGGTGCGCCTCGTCCCCATAGTCGACGCCGGCATAAAGATAGAGCCGGGCAACGCCGTCTACGAGGAGGGCGTCAAAAAGGGGTACTTCTGCACCAACGAAGAGGGGGAGTACTTCAGCGCGGCGGTATGGCCGGGCATGACTCACTTCCCCGACTTTATACAAAAGGATGCCCGCGAATGGTTCGGGCGGCAGTATAAGTTTTACACCGAGCTTGGCTTTGAGGGCTTTTGGAACGACATGAACGAGCCCGCCATGTTCTACAGTCAGTACACCAAGGGTCAGAGCGGCGACCACAGCGGCGGCGATCCCTTATATGAAGGCGGAGCGTTCTTAAGCGACTATAAAAAGTTTTACCACAATATCGACGGCAAAAAGGTGCCCCATTGGGACGTGCACAACATTTACGGCTACAACATGACCCGCGCCTCGGGCGAGGGGCTTGGTAATCTTCTCGACCGCAGATATATGCTCTTTTCGCGCTCGTCATACATCGGCGCCCACCGTTACGGCGGCATATGGACGGGCGACAACAGCTCAAGTTGGCTAATGCTCAGGCGCAACGTCACCATGATGTCGGGGCTCAACATGTGCGGCTTTTTGTACAGCGGCGCCGACACGGGCGGCTTTGTGGGCAACACCACGCGCGAACTGCTGCTGCGTTGGCTTGCAGTTTCGGCCTTTACGCCCCTCATGCGCAACCACTCGGCAAAGTTCACGCGCTATCAGGAGTGCTACCGCTTCCGCGGCAAGGATGACTTCCGCAGCATACTCGGCCTGCGCTACCGCCTGCTGCCCTACATCTATTCCGAGTTCATGAAGGCCGCCCTCTCCTGTGACATGTACATAAAACCGCTCGCCTTCGGCTATCCCGACGACACCCGCGCAAGGGCGGTGGAGGATCAATTGCTCGTCGGCGACAGCATAATGATCGCCCCCGTACTTGAAAAGGGCGCGTTGGAAAGGGTTGTCTACCTTCCCGAGCCGATGACCGAGGTCAGGTGGAACGGTAAGGACTTCCTTACAGTGCCCGTCACCGAGGGTGAAAGGAATATTTCTGTGCCCCTCGGCGAGGTGGTGTTCTTCATTCGCCGCGGCAAACTCCTCCCCGTGGGGAAGGGCGGCATGAACGCCGGTCAGGTAGACCTTGCCGACGTCACACTGCTCGGCGACGGCAAGGAGTACGCGCAGTATCTCGACGACGGCTTGAGCAAAAACTGCACTTCGGACAATATAAAAATATTAAAGAGATAAAGAGGAGGGGCGGGCAATGTCAATTGCCCGCCCCTTAAATATTTAAAAAATGCAATCTCAGTTGTGTCTGTACTTGGAATTTACCCTCATGGCGTTGAGTATGGCAAGCACGGCAACGCCCACGTCGCCGAACACGGCGACCCACATGTTGGTTATGCCGAACGCGGAGAGGATGAGTATGGCCACCTTTACGGCTATTGAAAAGACAATGTTCTGCATGACAATTGCCATGGTCTTTTTTGCAATGCGCTTGGCAAGCGGTATGCCTTTAAGGTCGTCCTTCATGAGCACAATGTCGCTCGCCTCAATCGCCGCGTCGCTGCCCACGCCGCCCATGGCAATGCCCACATCTGAGCGCATGAGCACGGGCGCGTCGTTTATGCCGTCGCCCACAAAGCACAGTACGTCGTTCTTGCCCTTTGCTGCAAGCAGCTTTTCAACCTCTTCAACCTTGTTTTGGGGAAGAAGGGAGGCCTTGTAGCCCGTAACGCCTATATCTTTCGCCACGCTTGCGGCAATCTTTTGGTTGTCGCCCGTCAGCATTATCGTCTTGCAGCCCATATTATTGAGTTCGCCTATGACCTGCTTTGTCTCGGGCTTTATCTCGTCGGCGATGAGAATGGAGCCCTCATACTGCCCGTTCTTTGCCACATACACCACGGTGCCAACGCCTTCGGGAGTAGTAAACTCTATGCCGTTGGCCTTCATCAGCTTTTCGTTGCCGCAGTACATGCTGTCGCCGCCCTTTTGTGCGATTATGCCCTGCCCCGCAACGTCGGTAAGGGTGTAGCCGCCCTCGGTCTCTTTACCATAGCGCGCAACAATCGAACGCGCAATGGGGTGGCTTGAATCCCTCTCGGCAATGGCGGCGAGGTGCAAAATTTCGTCTGCTCTCTCCTCGGGTACAATTTTTGCCACGGCAAAGTTGCCGCGGGTCAATGTGCCCGTCTTGTCGAACACAAAGGTGTTGGCCTTGTTGAACTTTTCAAGGTAGTTTGAGCCCTTTACAAGTATGCCGTACCTCGAGGCCGCGCCTATGCCCGCAAAGAAGGAGAGGGGTATGGATATGACCAAGGCGCATGGGCAGGATACAACGAGGAAGCTCAGCGCCCTGTATATCCACGTCGACCAATCGCCTGTGACAATGCCGGGTATGACGGCTAACAGCAGGGCGACTATGCACACAATGGGGGTGTAGTACTTTGCAAATTTGGTTATAAAGTTCTCCGCCTTCGACTTCTGCGAGGAGGCGTTCTCCACAAGCTCGAGTATCTTCGAGACTGTGGAGTCGTAAAATTCCTTACTTACCTTAACTTCAAGTTGTGAAGTAAGGTTTACGCACCCGCTTATAACTTCGCCGCCGGTTTCCACGTCGCGGGGCAGGCTCTCGCCCGTCAGCGCCTTGGTGTCAAGCGTAGAGATACCCTTTGTTATAACGCCGTCAAGGGGCACCTTTTCGCCGGGGTTTATAAGTATTGTGTCGCCTATCTTCACCTCTTCGGGGTCAACTTTTTGAGTAGTCCCGTCGCCGCGCACAACGTTGGCATAGTCGGGGCGTATGTCCATGAGGGCAGAAATGGATTTTCTCGACCTGCCCGTGGCGTAGCTTTGGAACCATTCGCCCACCTGATAGAAGAGGAGCACGGCGCAGGCCTCGTCAAAGCCTTCAATCTCCTGTCCCGTAACTCCGCGGTAAATGGCGAGGGCGAACGCGCCCAAAGTTGCCACGCACATCAAAAAGTTTTCGTCAAATACCTGCCCGTGGGCAATGTTGCGTATGGCCCTCCACAGCACGTCGTAGCCTATTATAAGGTAGACTACAAGGTATAAACAGAAGGGCAGCGCCCATGCGGCGGGGCCTTCAAACACGTCGCCGAGCACTATAATTTTGTCGGTTATCATTATGGCCGCAAACAGCACAAGGGCGACTATTATTCGTATTAAATTTTTGCGGTCTTTCCGCGATAAATTTTTAAACATATTGTCTTTCCGCCGCAGTTCATCTCAAAATTTTGCAGTCAGGCTCAACCTTTTTGCAGGCCTTTACAACTTGGTCCATTATCTCTTCAAACCTGCCGTCATCCGCCTCAATGGTCATCTTCTGTGCGATAAAGCTTACGTTTACCGACTGTACGCCGTCGATTTTTGCAATCGAGCGTTCCATCTTGGCGGCGCAGTTTGCGCAGTCCAAATCTTCGAGTTTAAAAGCCTTCTTCATAATTAAATCCTCCGAAATATATTTTAATTTTTCTCCCGCATGCGCGGTCATTTTATTTAAGCTGAACAATTGCTTTTTTGAGTAATTATTCAAATGTTTTCCCTTAAAAAACGGGTCGTTGCCCGTATTTTAAGTTATTTTTCTTCGTTGACATGCGTCAGGCCGTATTCAAGAATTTTGGTGACGTGGTCGTCATCGAGGGAGTACTTAACTTCCTTGCCCTCCTTAGTACCCTTGACAAGTTTGGCAGAGCGCAGCACGCGCAGCTGATGGCTGACGGCCGAGTCTGTCATGCCCAAGGTCTCTGCAAGCTCGCCCACATACATGTCGCGTATCTGCAGGCAGCTTAAAATTTTCGCCCTCGTGGGGTCTCCGAACATTTTAAAGAGGTTTGCAAGTTCGTACAGTGCCTCGTCGTCGGGCAGCATAGCTTTAACGCTTTGTTTTTCGTTTTCAGTCATCGTTACCCTCCTCAATATTTGAATACTTCTTCAAATGTTCAATTACAGTATACGCCCCGCAACATTGTTTGTCAACCCTTTTTTCAAAATTTTTTCAAAAAATTTTTGGGCAGTGGCGGGGTCATTAAAACCGACCCGCGTTTTCGCGGGCCGGTCTGTTATGTTTATATAAGTTTGTTGCCGCATTGGCTGCAAAATTTGGTGCCTGCGGGGTTCTTTGTGCCGCAAACGGGGCAAATTGCGTCGGAAGATACCTTCGCTCCGCATTCGGGGCAGAATTTGCTGCCCTCCTTAAGTTCGCAGCCGCAATTCGGGCAGAATACAGTTTTCAGCGATTTTCCGCAGTTGGTGCAGAATTTTGCCGTGCGGCTGTTTTGTGCACCGCACACAGGGCACATTTTATCGCCCGCATCCGTCGGCCCGAATGTCTCGTTTACGGCACGCTGCACGGCGGACGTTATGCCCTGTTCGGCAGCCTTCCCCGCGGCGCTGTTGGGCTTGTTTACTGCGTCGCGCATCATTTCCATGGTCTGCCTCTCGCGGTAATTGGTACCCATAAGCTTCATGGCCTCGGCCTCAGCCTTTGCGTCCTCAACCGTCGCCTTTCCTCTTGCCTGAGCCTTTATTATAGTCTCCATGCTCTCTTCCTTGAGCACCCTCAATTTTGCAAGATTCTCCTCCGAAGTCTTTATGGAGGATATTATAAATTGCTTGAGTTCAAGCCCGTACTCGTCAAATACGGGCGCAAGCACACTCTTTACTTCCTGCGACAGCACGTCAAAATAGGCGGCCACGTCAAGCACGCTTATGCCTTTAATGGCTATCGCCCTCGCGATGGCAGACTTGACGTGCGAAACCATCTCGTTGCGGTAATAGTCCTGAAGTTCGCCGGCAGTAAAGTTGCTCACCGTTCCCACGGTCTTTACAAGGAACTTTCTTGAATCGGCCACGCCTATTTTGTAGCTGCCGAAGGACTTCACGTCTACAATTATGCCATACCTTGGGTCCTCAAGCTGAATGGGCGCGTTCGTCCCCCACAGCAGCTCCATCGTAACGGCCTTGTTGACGTAATAAACCTCGCAATGGAAAACGCTTGGGTTTTTGGTTATCTTTTCGTATGCGCGGCGCAATAGCGGCAGTCTGTCAAGCTTATGCCTGCCGCTGCCGAACAAGTCGAGTGCGGCGCCGTTTTTATAGAATACCGCCTCTTGGCTTTCGTGCACTATTATGTTTGTCTTTGCGTCAAAGTCCTCAATGTTGCTCTTCCATGCAAGCACGTCTTTGGGACCTTCGTATATTATAACCTGCGCTGCAGCCATTTATCCTCTCAAAACCTCCTTCATCTCAAGCTTAAGGCTCTTTTTGTCGGGGTAAGCCGCGTCGTATGCAAGTGCGGAGGAGTCGCCCGTTTCGCAGTCGTAAAGTGAAACAGTGTCAAAGTCGCTATGCGGGTACTTGTGCTTTTTGTCAAACTTTGCATACATCTTGTTCAGTTGTTTTACAAGCTTGGGGTCGGTCACCAAACCGTATAGTTCACGCTTGCTTTCAAGATGCTCGTCCCTGATGTAGATGAGATATCTGTCGTCTACCCTCTTTATGTCGTCTACGTTGTATATCAGCTTGACGCGGTTGGAGCCGTCCATGTTCATGTTGTACAGCGAAATTATGTCCTTCCCGTTGTCAGTGCCGTCGTAACTTAAATAGAACACCTTGTCGTATCCTATCAGCATTATCTGATTTACGCCCTGCACAAGTTCCTGCTGTCCCGTGCCGTTTAACCGCACGCGGCAGAGCGAACGATCGCAGTTGGTATAGTAGAGGTACCCGTGACTTATTTTAATGTTTCCGGGCAAGAGGTCGGTATAGCGCACGCCGAAGGCTACCTTCTGCGGCTTGCCGCCGTCAAGCGGAATGCGGAACAGCGTCCTGTAATAGTTGGAGCTTTCGCCGCGGGTTATATAGATATAGTCGCCCGAGGTGAATACTATGTCCATCATGTATTTCATAACTTCCACGCGGTCGGTCCCGTCGGGATTGATGCTGCACAGCGACTTAATGTTTGCATTGCCCACAAGGTAATAAATTTTTCCCTTTATCACCTTGTAGAACTGATAAACGTTCCTCACTACAACGCTGTCCTCGGCGTCGTCTGCACTCTTTTTGGTGTATATAGTCAGGTTGTTTTTGCCGTGGTCGCAGCGCGTGAAAATTATCGACTGATCGCTGTTTATCTTTTCAATGCGGCTGTCGCCCGTTATCAGCTTTCTTATCTCCTTGGTGGCAAAGTTGTACGAGTACAGTCCTGTGCCGGCAAATCCCGTCAGCACGTTGTTCTTTTTGTATTTAGGATTGGGGGCAATGTAGTATATTATGTCGCCCACAATGTTTACAATCTTGTGTATTCCTTCAACAAGCACGGTGAACGTCGCATTCTTCATGTCAAACGCTAAAAGGTCGTGCCAATTGTTGCCGTAATTTATTTTTTTGTTGACCTTCAGCTCGCTGTGGAAGTTGTTCGACTTGCAGAACGACTGCTTGGAAGCTGCGTTTAAAACGGGGTCATACCTCGCCGTCGCAACGGCTATGTTGGGGCGCGACTGCATGAGCTGTTCAAAGGACAGCGACCCGTAAGCCGGAACAATGTGTGCACGGGGCCCCTTTTTTGCCGCCTCGCGCAGATTCAGATGCTGATAGTACACAACTGCTTCCGAGTCCTGAGCAAGGTAGTAGAATTTTGTGCCGTAGCATCCGAGAAACCTCTTGAAGGGCAGGCTTTCGGGGTGGGCATAGTCGGCAAGGTTGCCCTTTTCGTAGCACAGCCCGTTGTTGTAAAAGAATACCTTGCCGTTCATGTAAAAGTATTTGTTTTTGAGCACCGCGCAGTAATTTATCTTGTCAATGTATCCCTGCGCCTCCCTGTAATCGGGTATGCGGGAAAAGCGGTCGAGTGCTTCGTCAAAGTTATCGCTCTCGTAGGCAGCCACGCCTGCGTCGTATTCGGCGTCCGCGTCTATGCCCGCGTCCGAATAGGCCTGCTTTATGCTGTTCATCCTCTTTTCATTCTCTTCGGCAATCCTCGGGTGGTCGTCAAGGCTGTTGACGAGCGCAATGCTGTCTATCTGTGCGCCGAGCGCCTGCGCCTTTTCCTTAAGGTTGTCGCCCTCGGTCTTGTCCAAGCCGAACTTTTCAGCGTAGTTTACGTCGGTTATCAGCTCGTCAATGAGCGAAAAACGGCGCCATTTTAATATATTTATGCCTTCAAGCAGCATGTCGAAGTCGTTATAACAGCTGCCGTGGTCGTCCCCTTCAATATACTTTGCTATTATCCGGTCAAGTATGGCGTTTACGTTGTCTATCTTCTTTTCTATGCACTTGCTGCGGTAAATATAGCAGAGCTTCCACGTTTCGGGGTTGTCGCCCTGCGTCGTCTTCATGTTATCAAGGAGGGCGTCGACTTCGGGAATGGAGAAAGTGGAGGCGTCCATGCTGAACGCTTCCCAATCGTACGTTTCAAAAATATAGTCTATGTATGCCTGCGCGGCAGACAGTGTCTTTATGTCTGCAATCTTCTGAAAGGCTTCGCCCTCCGTTTTGGGTTGCAGCACGTTGACCACGCTGTTGCAGCAAGGGCACCGTGCGGTCGAGTCATGTTTGCCCGCAACTATCGGGTAGGAGCAATTGGGACATTCAACAACGACCTGACCCTTGTTTTCTGCAGCGTTAGACTGCGCGGCAGTCTGCTTTATATCTAAAACTTTTTCCATAGATGTATTTTCCGGCATATATTTTCCCTCCGTCATTTTATTGAAATAACAATTACTTTTAACAAATTATACCATTGCAGCCGTATATTGTCAAGATGTGAAAAATTTTTAAAGACAATTAAATGCTTCAATTAAAGTTGCATGGAGGGAGGGAAGGTGGTATAATTGCTGTCGCTTATGAAAAAGTTCCTCGGCGCGGTTGCGCACTTTGTAAAAGGGGAGGTGGTGCTGTGCGTTGCCGTCCTCCTTGCAATAATCTCCTCGTGCTTCGTTCCGCCCTCGGCGGCATATCTTGACTACATAGATTGGGACACTATAGCCCTGCTCTTTTCGCTCATGGCCGTAATGAAGGGCTTTCAGCGCGCGGGGCTGTTTTCCTTTCTCGCCAACAAGCTTTTAAGGCACGCCAACACCTCAAAAAAGATAATGGCCGTGCTCGTGTTCGCGCCCTTCTTTTTCAGCATGGCCGTCACCAACGACGTGTCCTTAATAACCTTCGTGCCCTTTGCGCTCATCGTGTTAAAGGCGGCGGGGCTGAGTAATCTCGTCATACCCACCGTTGTGCTACAGACTCTCGCAGCCAACCTCGGATCCATGCTCACGCCCATCGGCAATCCGCAGAATTTGTATCTCTACAACGCCTCGGGCATGTCCTTCGGCGCCCTCGTCCTCACCATGCTGCCCTATGTCGCCCTGTCGGGCGCGGGTCTTCTTGGAGTAATACTGTGCTTTAAAAGCACGCCTGTAAAGATGGTGGAGGTGCCCTCGACCCTCGGCGGAGCGTTCTCCCTCGGTTGGCCGGCCGTGTTCTTCGTGGTCTGCCTTTTAAGCCTCTTCGATATAGTTTCCTCGCTGATAATCGCCGCCGTCGTGTTCGTGTTCCTGCTCATAGCCGACAGAAAGACGCTGCTCATGGTAGATTATTCGCTGCTCCTGACCTTCGTGGCGCTCTTTATTTTCATAGGCAACATGGGCAACATACCCGCCTTCCGCGACTTTCTGTCGTCTATAATCTCAGGCAACGAGCTCATAGTTGCAGTTCTTGCAAGTCAGGTTATAAGCAACGTCCCCGCGGCGCTTCTCCTTTCGGGCTTTTCGTCGCAGTGGAACGCGCTCATCGTCGGCTGCAACATAGGCGGCCTCGGTACACTCATCGCCTCCATGGCAAGCCTCATCTCCTACAAGAGCCTCGCCAAAGAATATCCGCAGAGCAGGGGCAAATACCTTCTGCAGTTCACCGTCTATAACGTGGCCTTCCTCGCCGTGCTCATAGGTTTAAGCTTTCTTTTGACGCTAATTTAAAGCAGTGTGGGCAAAAAATATAATTGAAAAAATGGCGGGCGGCGCACAAAATGTGCGCCGCCCGCCATATGTTATTATTATTCTTTCTTCTTGTCGCAGCGGGAGGAGCAGTAACAGCAGCTGCCGCAGCAGCCCTTGCCCTTCTTCTTGCGGCGCACCATAACTACTATGGCGACGACAACGCACACGGCGACTATGCAGCTTATTATAATGGTGGGTATCATGCTTCACCTCACACAAACAGCAGGCCTATCTGATATACTATAAAGGTCACCACCCACGCCACAATCAGTTGGAAGAGTGCCGAAAGTATGGTAAATTTCCAACTCTTGGACTCCTTGTGAATGGTGGCGATGGCGGCCGCGCAGGGGACGTATAAAAGGCAGAACACCATCAGGCAGAAGGCGTTCAGAGGGCCGAAGCCTATTCCCTCCAAGGCGGCGGCAAATGCCGACATGCCTGCGGCGGAACTCGTGTTGGCCACGCCGAAGAGTATCGCGCAGCTTGAAACTACAACTTCCTTTGCTGAAATTCCCGCAATCAGCGCCACGGCTATCTGCCAAAAACCTAAGCCTATGGGTATGAATACGGGCGCGATGAACTTGCCAACATATGCGGCAAAGCTGTCGCCCATGTCCTCCACAAATCCGTTGGGGCCGAAGTACAGGAGTGCCCATATTATCATCGTGGCTATGAATATGGTCGTGCCCGCCTTTACAAGGTAGTCCTTGACCTTCTCCCAAACGTATACGCCCACGGTGCGCGCGTCGGGCAGTTTGTATTCGGGCAGCTCAATCAATAGGTAGTTGGCCTCTTTCTTTTTGCGGTCGATTATGTGCAGCACGGCGCATACGGCAATTGCAACCACAATGCCGATTAGGTACATGGAGTACGCCGCCACCATGGCATATGCGCCGAAGAACATCTCGGCAAACAGTATGTAGATGGTGAGGCGGGCATTGCAGCTCATAAAGGGGGTGACAAGCATGACCTTAAAGCGGTCGCGCTTGTTTTCGAGCGCGCGGGAGGCCATTATCGCGGGCACTGTGCAGCCGAAGCCTAAAAGCATGGGTATGAATGCCCTGCCGGATAGGCCCAACTTGCTCATTATGCCCTCCATTACATATGCCACCCTCGCCATGTAGCCGCTGTCCTCCAAAAAGGCGAGCGCCAAAAAGAGTATGAATATGTTGGGCAAAAAGGTTATAATCACGCCCACGCCGCCTATTATGCCGTCGACGACGAGGGATATCACAATCTCGTGCGCGCCTATCGAAGTCAGCCAACCGTCCACCGAGTCGGAGAGCCACCCCAAACCCATCTCGAACAGGCTCTTAATCCAATCGCCCACCACAAAGGTGAGGAAGAATACAAGCGCCATTATGCCGAGGAACACGGGTATGCTCCAAATCTTGTGGGTGAACACGCGGTCAAGCTTTTCGGTAAGTTCGTCGCTGCGCTCCTTGTGCAGCATCACCTCGTGCATTATCTCGTCTATAAAGTCGTATTTTTCGTTTATTATTTCGGACTCATAGTTTTTGTCAAGCACTTCGGGCAGGTCTACGGGGTATTTTTCGCTTATCTCCTTGTCGCCCTCCAACAGCTTTATGGCGCACCATCGCTTGTTGGCCGCATCGGGGTGCTTTTTGTCGAGCTCGGCAATTATCGCGTCAATCTTGTCCTCCATCTTGTCGGAGTACACCATTGCATACTCTGCGTGGTGGTCGTGCTCGTGGTGGCTCGCCTCCTTGTGGTCGTGTATCAGCCTGTCGGGCGAGGCACTGTCCTTGTGGTGAATGGCGGTGTGCAGCAGCGTGTCAAGCCCCGTCCTCTTGCGGGCGGATACAGGTATTACGGGTATGCCAAGCATCTCGGGCAGGCGGTGCAGGTCAATTTCAATGCCGCGCTTGCGCACTATGTCCATCATGTTGAGGGCAAGCACCACGGGCTTGCCGAGTTCCAACAGCTGTAGCGTAAGGTACAAACTGCGCTCCAATGCCGAAGCGTCCACAACGTTTATCACCACGTCCACTTCGTCGCTTAAGATAAACTGACGGGATACCGTCTCCTCCATGGTGTAGGAGGTCAGGCTGTAAGTGCCGGGCAAATCCACTAGGTGAATCTTCTCGTTGTGGTCCTTAATGGCGCCCTCAACCTTTTCCACGGTGACGCCCGGCCAGTTGGCAACCTTCAAATTTGCGCCCGTATAGGCGTTGAACAGCGTCGTCTTGCCGCAGTTGGGGTTGCCGATAAATCCTATGGTAATCTCATTGTTCTCGTTCATCGGCCTTTGTCACCTCAATGTTCTTCGTAATGTTGTACCCGAGGGCGAAGCGCGTGCCGCGCAGCTTGATAATGAGTATGCCCTTGCCCTTTTTGTTGAGCACGGTGACGGGCGTCTTGTCCGTCATGCCAAGCGCTTCAAGCCTCCTTTGCATCTCAAAGGGCAGGTCAATGCTTTCAACAATATATTCGCCGCCCTTTTCAGCTTCATTAAGTTTCATTTCAACACTCCAAGGCGCCGCATGCGGCGCCAAATGCGCGGCTGTCCCCGCGCCTTACTATACCTTAATATATTTTAGTATATCCCTGCCCCGCAGGTCAAGAAAAATAAATATATTTTTTGCGCCGCCGTTGACAGTTAATCCCTAATGTTGTAACATTACTGTGTATGGCAGCAAAAAGGTATTCAATTGATAAAAGTTTCGGCCTGTTTTCACGGGTCACGCCGCCCCTTTCGCGCGGCGTTTTAATGGTTGCCCGCGCCGTTCTCTCCGTCATGCCAAAGGGTCTGCGCGCCGTTCACCTCATGGCGGAGGAGTGGAGAGTGGACGCAGACCGCATAGCCGTCGGCGGCGATTCGGCGGGCGGATATCTTGCGGCGGAGGTGGCGCTGCAGGCTCAAAGGCAGGGCGTGCGCAAACCATGCTTTGCCATGCTCGTCTATCCCGTCCTCGACAGCCGCATGAACACGGCCTCCATGAAGGCGTTTATCGATACGCCCATGTGGAATGCGCGGCTCAATAAAAAGATGTGGGATTACTGTCGTTCGCCCGCGCTCTCCCCGTCAGAGGAGGACGATGTGAGCGGCTTTCCGTCCGCCTATATAGAGACCGCACAGTTCGACTGCCTGCACGACGAGGGCGTCATCTTCGCCGCGCGGCTTAAAGAACAGGGGGTGGAGGTTGAGTACAACTCCACGGTCGCCACCATGCACGGCTTCGATATCGCCAAAAACAGCCCCGTCACCAAGGAGGCGATCAAGAGGCGGATAGCCGCCCTCAATGCCGCGTTCGGTAAAGGCTGATATACTTTTTTAGCATACATATATGATTTTGCGGCTCAAATGTGTGGGCGCACATATATCGCACACGCATATGCGGCAAAAATAATTGCGCGGCGCCGTCACATGACGGCGCCGCGCATATGTATCTTACTCAAAGTGAAGTTTGTCCACGGGGTAATATTTTGCAAGCCCGCCGGAGGACGTCTCGCGGTAGCTGCCCAAGAGGTCGCGCCCCGTGTTGTACATGGTCTTTACAATCAGGTCAAAGCTTATCTTGCGCGAGTCGGCAAGGAAGTTTGCCAAAGACAGCGCGTTTATCGCCCTCATCGCCGCAACGGCGTTGCGCTCTATGCAGGGAATCTGCACAAGTCCCGCAATGGGGTCGCAGGTCAGCCCAAGGTGGTGCTCCATGGCAACCTCCGCGGCGTATTCAATCTGACCCAAGCCCATCTCGAACAGCTCGCCCAAGGCGGCGGCCGCCATGGAACATGCCGAACCAATCTCCGCCTGACAGCCGCACTCCGCGCCGCTTATAGAGGCGTTGGTCTTTATAATGTTGCCGATGAGCCCGCCCACGGCAAGCGCCCTGACAATCTGTTCGTCGGTAAACCCGCGCGACTCCTGCATGTATTTTAAAACGCTCGGCACAACGCCGCAGCTGCCGCAGGTGGGTGCGGTGACGATTATCCCTCCCGAAGCGTTCTGTTCGCTGACGGCAAAGGCATAGGAGCACACAAGCCTGTTCTCCCTCGTCTGTGCAGATTCATCTATGTGCCTTTGGTTGTAAAGCTTCTGCGCGCGCCTCTGCGTTCCAAGGCACCCCGGCAACACGCCGTCGGTGGTCAGCCCGTCGTGAATGGCGCTCTTCATCGCCTCCCATATCACTTCAAGGTAGTCAAATATTCCCTCGCCCTCGCACTCATTAACGTACTCCCACAGCCTTATGTTCTTGTTTTTGCAGTAGTCCGATATGTCGTTAAAGGTGCTCAAGGGGTAAATGTTGTTGTCAATGCCCGTGTTTTCGTCGGGCTCGCCCTCAATCTTTATGGTTCCGCCGCCCACGCTGTAAAAGCGCGTCTTTGCAATCAGCTTTTCGCCCTGCATTGCGGCGATGTCCAAAGTGTTGGGGTGAACGGGGGTGGGGGTGTCGTAGTCAAAAATCACCTCGCACGCGGTGGGCGCAAAGGTCTTTTTTAAAACGTCGTCGGTGTTGTGCCCTTTGCCCGTCGAGGCAAGCGAGCCATACAGCGTAACAACAAATTTATCTGCCGAGTGGTGGCGGCTCTTCATAATCTTTGCCGCCCTCTCTGGTCCCATGGTGTGCGAGCTTGAAGGCCCGCGCCCTATCTTGTACAATTCCTTGAGCGATTGCATTTACTTAACTCACCTCTTGCTTTTTCCGTAGATATTATAATCTCCCGCCGCCCTCTTGTCAATGTCGTTAAGCTTCTAATATAAAAATCTTGCCGTCGCAATAAACATTTGTTATGTTTTAAAAAATTTGACAAATTGTTTGTAATAATGTAATATAATTTGCAGGCAAGGGCGACATGGCGGTTAGTCACTTCCTTAAAAGGAGGTGATTTTTATGACGGATGAAGAAATTTACATATTGCTGCGGCTTATCCGCAGCGGCGTGATTTTTTCAATAACGGTAAATCAAAACTCCGTAATTATTCGCATAAAAAAATAACTGCCTCGGGTCGTGTGTGAGACAGTTATTTTTTAGTTAACTTTCAAGCTCGGAATAACCGCCTACACCGGTTTCGCCCTTGCTCAATTAAATTATACTCAAACCAACCAAATTTGTCAATACTTTTGGCATTTATAAATTTTGGGTTTGTTCAATCTTTGATTGCGGCGGGGAGGGGCTGAATTTCAGCCCCTCCCCGCCGATTGACTACGTTCTTGTAGATTTGTCTCAAGAAAATCACCTGTAAGGCGTTCTGTCGTCAGTGCGACCTAATAGGTAGTCTACCGAAACTTCAAAGTAGTCAGCAATGATAATCACGTCGTCGATGAGCGGCAGACAGTTCAACTTAAACCATTGCCTTATATTGTTGCGGTGAATGTGCAGTTTCTGCGAAAGCTCATAAATCGTTGGTATTCTGTTTTCAAGCCGCAAATCGTTGAGACGCTCGGTAAAAGTGGAGGGGTTGGCGCTTTTTACGAAATATTCGCTGTCAGTAAGGCCTATCAGGTATTCAACAGAAATTTTAAAATGGTCTGCTATACGCATCAAAGAAGGCGTGCGCGGAACTATGCCGTAGTTATAGGCATTGTAAAAGGTCGCGCTGCTTATGCCTATCAGGACAGATTTATTTGTCTTGCCCTGCTCTTGCATATCGTCTGTCAGCTCAATAAATCTTTTTTGAAATTCTTCCGAGGTAGCCATAAGTGTATTTGACAATATTTCGACTATTATTCCGACAATAAATAATTTACATTGTCGTAAAATAATGATAAAATATCGACACAGGCAAAACGACAATAAATTAGATTTACATATTATTGACGATTGATAATATTGGCTATACAACCTTTTGAGAATATTATTTATTTGATTTATCGCTTGATAATTTGGAGAATAGTATGGCGAGTTGTGTATTTTTCGGCCACAGCCGATTGAATGTTAAACCTTTTAGCGTTGCAGTAGAGCGGGAGGTCGTGCGCCTGATAGAGCAATGCTCGTTCACGCAGTTTTACAACGGTTTTCGCGGCGACTTCGACCGTTTTTGCGCCGCTTTGGTTTGGCGGCTGAAGGCCGTTTATCCGGATATTAAAAACACGTTGGCGCTCTCCTACATTCCCGACAAGCATTTTGTTTTGCCGTCGTGCTTTGACGACAGCGTGTATTTATTAGAGCGCAAAGTCCATCCAAGATTTGCCATAATCGAAACAAACAAGCGCATGGTCGAAGTCTCCGATTTTATAATCTGCGCCGTAAATGCGCACTTCGGCGGGGCGTATGCCGCTTGCGAATACGCACAGGCATTAAAAAAACCTGTCGTCAACGTTCTTGCAAATTAGCCAAAATATATTCGTACTGCGGCCATTACGACAATAAATCGCATTTACATTTCGAAATGACAAAGGGGCAGGGCGGCTACGCTTGAAACGACAAGGGATAGTGCTCAGTTCCGACTGTTGACAAAGATTTGCAGGGGTGATAAACTTTATTGCAGTTGCCACGGCGGCAAAAGCCGCCGCGGCTGTACAATCGGCCAAGTCAAGGGGAATTTTATGAATAAAACCATACTCGTCGTCGAGGACGACAACGACATCAACGCCCTCTTAAAGCGTATACTCACTGAGGCGGGCTACGGCGTCATTCAGGCGTATTCGGGCACGGAGGCGCTCATGCACTTCAAAAATGGCGCGCCCGACCTCGTGCTTTTGGACTTAATGCTGCCCGGCCTCACGGGTGCGGAGGTGCTCTCCCGCCTGCGCGGTCAGCTTTCAAGCGATATACCCGTCATAATTCTCTCAGCCAAGGACGGCACGGGCGACAAGGTTGCCCTTCTCGACATCGGCGCCGACGACTACATAGTCAAGCCCTTCGAGCCTGAGGAAGTGCTCGCCCGCATACGCGCCGCCCTCCGCCGCCGTTCGCCCTCGCCGCAGGGGGAAGGGGAGCTTACCTATAAAAATATAACAATCTTTCCCGACCTCCGCAAGGTGACTGTCTGCGGGCGGGAGATAGCCCTCACCGCCATAGAGTACGACCTTTTACTGACCTTCATGCGCAATCCCCAAAAGGTCTACCCGCGCGAGCAGCTGTACGAGGAGGTGTGGAAGGACGGCTATTACGGCACAGACCACACCGTCAACGTGCACGTCAGCAACCTGCGCAAAAAATTGAAGGAGGCGGACGGGCAGGAGGACTACATTCAGTCGGTCTACGGCATAGGTTTCCGCCTCGCCAAATCTTGATTATGTCTTGACCCTTTCTTGAGGACTAATTGACCGCCGCCGTGTTATGCTGTATGCGTAAACAACTTCAGGAGGTTTTTAAAGTTGAATGATTGCGTAATACAGACGCATTCCGTAAGCAAAACTTACGGCAAACTGCGTGCGCTCGACGGCGTGTCTATAAACGTCCGCCGCGGCGAAATTTACGGCCTCATCGGCGACAACGGCGCGGGCAAATCTACCCTCTTAAAGGCCATTGTCGGCCACATATGGCCGAGTGACGGCGAAGTCTGCGTGCTCGGCAGTCAGAACGAGCGCCAATTAAACTCTTCCCGCAGGCAGATAGGCGCCATGATAGAAAAGGTGGGGTGCTTTCCCAACCTGTCCGTCGAAAAAAATTTGGAATACTGCCGCATTTTAAAGGGCATACCCGATAAGAAAAAGGTGGGCGAAATTATAGAACTCGTCGGCCTTTCGCAAAAGGCAAAGGCAAGGTGCAGTCAGCTCTCCATGGGCATGAAGCAGCGCTTGGGCCTCGCCATAGCCCTCATCGGCGAGCCGCAGATTTTAATTTTAGACGAGCCGATAAACGGCCTCGATCCTAGCGGCATACACGAATTCCGCCGCCTCTTAAAGGAGCTCAACGCCCGCAAGAACATAACCATTCTGCTCTCAAGCCACATTCTTTCAGAGCTGCAGCAGACGGCCACCACATTCGGCTTTCTCTCAAAGGGCAAACTCATCGAGGAGATAGGCATCTCTCAGCTCCACGAAAATTGCGCCGACTATTTAGAAATTTCCCTGTCGGACGTCGAAAAGTTTGTCGCCATTCTCGATAAATTCTGCCCCGACGAAAATTACATCGTCACTCCCGAAAAGAGGGTGCGCCTCATTGCCCCCAAGCGTCAGGCGGAGGACTACAGCCGCCTCGCCGCAACAAACGGAATACTCGTCACGGGGCTCGAACATCACAACCGTTCGCTTGAGGACTACTACATGAACTTGAAGGAGGCGGCGCATGTTTAACTATATCAAGAGTGAATTTTACAGAATAATCCACAGCCGCTCAACCTACATAACTTTGGGCGTGTTCTTGGGACTTGCACTGTTAATCAACATAGGCTTGGCAATAATCGCTGCGTGCAATCCCGGTTGGGGCTACGGCAACACGGCATTTTCATTTCAGTTTTTGTTGCAGTTGCCCGCAATATATGTGTGCGCCGCACCCATACTCGTCTACATTCTCTATGACGACGTGCGCAAGAACGGCAACTTTAAAAATGTGATAGCCTTCGGCGTGTCGCGCGAAAAACTGCTTTTAGGCCAGTTTATCGTCAGTCTCATCTACTGCCTTGCAGTAATGCTTCTCACCTTGGGCGTGTACTTTGCGGGCGCCTACGCACTGTTGAGGTACGACCCCTTGTATACCTCTGCCGACATAATGCGCCAAATGCTGTGCGTGCTGCCCTCGGCGGTGGCCTCCCTCGTGTTTGCGCTGCTGTGCGTAAACGTGTTTGAAAGGGGCGTTGTGGGCATACTTGTGTGGATGGCAGTCTATTATCTGCTGCCCTATGTCTGCCAATGGATAGGTTACGAGGTGGACTTCTTCGCCCGCATTGCCGAATGGATGCCCATGAACTTTATGGATATGCAGGGCGCAACTGACTTCTTTTGGCAGACCAACGACGGCGTAATAAAATGCCTCGTCTCGGGCGCGGCGGGCTTTGTCATCTTCGGCATATTAAGTTGGCTGCTGCTCAGAAGAAAAGAATTATAAAATTGCATTGGTCGCACTATATGTGCGGCCCAAACGCGTTTTGGGAGGTTTTTTTATGGTCTTTGCAATACTCTTTGCAATAGCTCTTATTGCGGCAATTTACTTTGCCGTGCGCTTTTATCTTCTGCGCTCGGCCATCGTCAGGGCCGACGGCGAACTAAAGGACATAAACTCCCACATAACCCAAAACCACGTTCTGCGCCTGCCCGTGCCCGACAGGGCTTTGGGCGCTTTAATGACCACCATAAACGCCACCCTGCAAAAGGTGCGTGAGGAGCGCAACTCCTATGCCGAGCGCGAACGGCTCTTCCGCTCGCAGATAGAGGCCATAAGCCACGACCTGCGCACGCCCCTCACCGTCATAATAGGTTACTTAAAGCTGATGCGCCCTGACGACGGCGACCGCGAAGTCATCCTGCGCAAGGCTCAGTCCATGCAAAAGTTGATTGCCGCCTTCTACGAATATTCCCGCGTCATCGCCGGCGATTTTACAATCGAAATGCGCCCCCTCGACCTCAACCGAACGCTTAAAGAGGTGTTTGCCGACAACTGCGTTCTGCTTGAGGCCAAGGAGCTGAAGGTGGCCGCAAGCTTTCCCGACTGCCCCGTCAGCGTCGAGGCCGACCCTTCCGCGTTGGAGCGGGTCATCGTCAACCTGATTCAAAACGCCGCCCGCTACGCCCAAAAATTTTTCTCCCTCACTCTGTCCGTGCGGGAGGGGCGCGCCGTCGCCATATTTGAAAACGACGCCAAGGAGCTCAAAGAGGAGCAGCTGCCCCGCATATTCGACAGGTTTTACATGGCAGATTCCTCCCGCGGCTCGGGCGGCACGGGGCTTGGACTGACAATTGCAAAAAATCTCGTCGACTTAATGGGCGGCACCCTCACCGCCGACCTTAAGGGCGAGGGGGAGGGGCAAATGCTTGACATTGTCCTCACTCTGCCCGTCAGCGGCCAATAGGTTGTGCCACTGCGCAGCTTTGTTGCGTCATACTGAGCGGAGTGAGGAGCAATTTGCGACGAACGCAGCCGAATGTATCTTGTTTGATTACTGACTTGCTAGATCTTTCGACTCCGCCTGCGGCTTCGCTCAAGATGACAGTTGAGGAGTGATAACTGCACACCTCTATGAAGTTTTCGTTTATTAGGGCGGGGCCGACGATTATCAAATCGTCGGCCCCGCTATGGTATTTCAGTTGTAAAAGGTCTCCTTTAAATATGCGTTAAGGAAATCCTTATTCGGCGCGTCGCCCAAACTTACGTCGGTCTCGTTCTCGTCTAAAATTTCCTCCCTTATCATGCGCCCCGCGCACTCCAACAGCACGGGACAGTCGAACCCTTCCTCAAGAATACCTTCAACTTCAACCTCGTGCACCCACGGCTGCTCAATGTCGTAGGTGTAAGTAAAGTTTTTAAAGTTCATCAAAAAGAACTCAAGGTTGGCCTCGTACTCATATCTGAACTTTTCGGGCAGCAAATCTGCCTCCTCGTTGGCGTCGTCCACAATCGCCGTCCTGCCGAAGTCAAATTGGTGGTAGTAATAGTCCTCCCATCCGAATACAATCTGAATTACTTCATGCAGGTCAAAAAATCCGTAATCTGCAGGTATGGCAACCGTGCGCGTTATGCCCTCGCCCCGCAGTTCAATTTTCAAAACAAAGTTTTTCATCGCAGTCATCGCAAATTAATTTTGTAATAACTATAATTCACCGCCGCGCATTTGTCAAACGCCTTGCACGCAAAAAAATATATTAAGGTTATATCCTCTGTCGTCATCTTGAGCGAAATGAGCGTAAGCGAGTGAAGTCGAAAGATCTTGTTTGGTATGAAATCAAGCAGGATACATTCGACTCCGCCTTCGGCTTCGCTCAGTATGACGCTGTGGAACTGTTTATTTTTATAATACAATTAATTCAGTTAATACACTTAATACATTGCAATTTATGGCAAACTTGCGTAAAATGCGCCGTCGCCACGGTTGAAACGCGCCGCCCGTTGTGGTATAATCTTTTAAAAGGAGTCATATGAAGTTTATACATCTCTCCGACCTGCATTTAGGCAAAAGGGTCAACGAATTTTCCATGCTCGAGGAGCAGGACTACATCCTCGGCAAAATAATTGAAATTATAAGGGACGAGTGGCCTGACGCCCTCTTAATCGCGGGCGACGTGTACGATAAGCCCGTTCCCCCCGTCGAGGCGGTAAAACTTTTCGACAGGTTTCTTTGCGCCCTCTCGGGCACGGGCGTAAAGGTGCTCGTCATCAGCGGCAATCACGACTCTCCCGAGCGCCTGTCTTTCGCTTCTGGCCTTCTCGGCGGCAGCGGCGTGTTCATCTCGCCCGCCTACGGCGGCGAAGTCAGCTCCGTCACCTTTACGGACGAGTGGGGGAAGGTCAACTTTTACATGCTGCCCTTCATAAAGCCCGCCCACGTCGCACGTTGGTTCCCCGACGAGGACATACAAAGCTACACATCGGCCGTAAGGGTCGCCCTCGCGCACACGCCAATAAATTTTAACGGCCGCAACGTGCTTTTAACCCATCAGTTTGTCACGGGCGCGGAGCGCTCTGAAAGCGAAGAGATCTCCGTCGGCGGGGCAGACAATGTCGATGGCTCGGTATTCGAAGGCTTCGACTATGTGGCTCTCGGCCACATTCACGGCCCGCAGTCAATCGGCAAGCCCACCGTGCGCTACTGCGGCACGCCCTTGAAGTATTCCTTTTCAGAGGCAAGCCATAAAAAGAGCGTCACCGTCGTCGAAATGGGTCAAAAGGGGGATGTGGAGGTGCGCACCGTGCCTCTTACGCCCCGCCGCGATTGGGTGCAGCTGCGCGGCGACTTCATGCGCATAACCTCAAAACAGACGCTCGAAAAGCTCAATCCCGACGACTACTATAAAATTACCCTCACCGACGAGGAGGACGTGTCCGAAGGCGTCTCCAAACTGCGCCGTTACTTCCCCAACCTCATGGCCATGGAGTATGACAACTCCCGCACGCGCGCCGCGGCCGAGGTGGGCGAAGCGGGCGACGTCACAAATAAGACGCCCATTCAGCTCTTCTCTGAACTCTATGAAAAGCAGAACGGCAAGCCCATGACGGATGAAATGTGCAAGGTCGTGGGCGATATGATAGAAAAAATTTGGCAGGGTGAAAATTCATGAGGCCTTTGAATTTAAAAATGTCCGCCTTCGGTCCGTACGCGGGCGAAGTGCAGCTCAATATGTCGGCGCTCGGCACAAGCGGGCTCTACCTCATCACGGGCGACACGGGCGCGGGCAAAACTACCATCTTCGACGCCATAACCTTCGCCCTCTACGGTCAGCCAAGCGGCGATGTGAGGGAGGTCGACGGCCTGCGCTCCAAGTACGCCGCGCCTCAGACGCCCACATTCGTCGAACTTATCTTTTCGGACGGCGGAAAGGTGTATAAAATTCGGCGCAATCCCGCCTATCTGCGCCCCGCAAAGAAGGGGGAGGGCCTGACCGAGCAAAAGGCCGAAGCCGAACTCACTTTGCCCGACGGCACCGTCGTCACCCGCCGCGCCGACGTCGACAAGAGGGTGTGCGAAATTCTCGGCATCAACGGCGATCAGTTCAGACAGATAGCCATGATAGCGCAGGGCGACTTCATGCGCCTTCTCAACGCCGGTACCGAGGAGCGGCAAAAAATTTTCCGCGACATCTTCAAAACGGGCTACTTCAAGGCGCTGCAGGACGAACTGCGCACCGCCGCTAACACCGCCTTTGCCGACTGCAAAAGCGTGCGCGACCGCCTTGCCGACTGCATCAACAGAACAGAGTGCCCCCAAGACAGCGAGTATTATAACACCTGCCTTGAATTCAAGGAGCAAACGCCGTCCGCCGAACAGGCACTCGAAGTGATTGACGCCATAATATGTGCCGACGAACGCGCAAAAACCTCCCTCGAGGAGGATAAAAAGAAGCTTGACGGTGAGCTGTCTGCCCTTCAGGCCGCACTCACCGCCGACGATCTCCGCCAAAGGCAGCGTGCCGACTTAATTGCCGCGCAAAAAATTCAGGAAGATCAACAGCGCCTCGTGACTGAGGCGGAGGAACGCAGGGAAAAGCTCGCCTCTCAGGCGGACGAGTACGAAAAGACCGCGCGCGAGGTCGTCCGTCTCGAATCCCTGCTGCCCAAGTACCGTGCGCTCTCCGCGGCGACGGCGGAAAGGGAGGGGGCGCAGGCCGCCATTGAAAAGTGTAAAGGGGATATAGAAAACTATAGCGCCTCGCTCAACGCGCTTTCGTCGCGTTTGAACAGGACAAGGGAGCGCCTGTCGCTTATTGACGACGCACCCGTAAGGCTCGCACGCGCTCAGGCCAACAGCCAAAGCATTGAGGGCGACATCAAAAAACTTTCCGACCTGTCAAACCGCCTCGCTTCTGTAAGCGGGCTTCAAAAAGAGCTCTCCTCGTCGCAGCGCGAGTTCGGCCGCCTCGACGCACTCACCCTGCAAAAGCGAAGCGAGTACGAGGGCGCCTACGACCTCTTTTTAAAGAATCAGGCGGGCGTGCTCGCCGGTCAGCTGAAGGAGGGCGCGCCCTGCCCCGTGTGCGGCTCTGTAAATCACCCTTCGCCCGCACATATCCCCGAACGAATGGTCAGCCAAAGCGCCCTCGACGGGCTCAAGGCGGAGTACGAGCGCATGTCCGCACAGCGTGAAAAATCGAGCGCCGCCTGCGGCGAGGTCAAGGCCACCCTGCAGTCTGCCATGGCAGAGCTTGAAAGTTGCGCTCTTGCGTTTTCACTGCCCGCGGACATGCAAAAATTGCCCGAAGCGCTCTCCTCCCGCCTTAAAGTCGCTCAGACTGAGCTGAAAGAGGCGGCCGCGGATATAAAGCAGGCCGAGGCCGACTGCGAGGAGAAAAAGCGCGTTCAATCGGCCATATCCGCGGACGAACGCGCAGAAAAGGAGGGCAATAACGCCCTCGGCGAATGTAAGGTGCGCCTCTCTTCCCTCTCCGCTCAGCTGCAGGCCGCGCAGAGCAAAATTGCCGAATTGTCCGCCGACCTGCCCTTCCCCGACGGCGCCGCATTAGAGGAGCACATCAGGCAGCTCAAAGCGGCGAAGAGCCGTTACGACGCCGCCGTTAAGAGCGCGGGGGAGGAGCACCTTGCCCTCACGGCCAAGCTCGGCGAGCTCAACGGCCGCATAAAGAGGCTTTCCGACGAGCTCTCTCAGGGCAAGGATATTGACGCCGAGCAGTTCAGACAGAGATATGCCCAAGCAAAGCGCGCGTCCGACGGCGCCGAAGCCTCGTTGCGCGAGGTCATTTCCCGCCTGAAGTTCAATGTCCGCACCCGTGCAGATATCAGTGCGGCGTCGGGTCAGCTTGCCGCCGCCGAACAAAAATATTCGGTCCTCCGCACTCTCTCCAACACCGCAAACGGCAGCGTTCAGGGCAAGGAGAAGGTCATGCTCGAAACCTATGTGCAGACCTTCTACTTCGACCGCATAATCGCCAAGGCCAACCTGCGCCTCTCAAAGATGAGCGGCGGTCAGTACGAGCTCATGCGCGCAAAATCTGCCGAAAACCTGCGCAGCCAAAGCGGCCTCGAGTTAGAGGTCTACGACCGCTACAACTGTACCGTCCGCAGCGTAAAGTCGCTCTCAGGCGGCGAATCCTTCAAGGCCTCCCTGTCCCTCGCCCTCGGCCTGTCAGATGTCATTCAGGCCGCCGCAGGCGGCATACGTCTCGACACAATGTTTGTCGACGAAGGTTTCGGCTCGCTTGACGAGCAGTCCCTCGAACAGGCCATCGACGCCCTTTCCTCCCTTGCGGAGGGCGACCGCCTCGTCGGCATAATTTCGCACGTTTCAGAGCTCAAGGAGCGCATCGACAAGCAGATAGTCGTCACCAAAAATAAGACGGGCGGCAGCTCCGTCCGCATACAGACATAAGGGCGTGTTTGCTGGAAATTGCGTGCATAACCGCCCCTGCTTTTTCTTCCACTGTCATCTTGAGCGGAGCACGGAGGGCTGCTTGCCCGACGTGCGCAGTCGAAAGATCTTGCCTGATATGAATCTGAACAAGATACATTCGACTTCGTTCGTCGCATATTGCTCCTCACTTCGCTCAGTATGACATAGAGGAGCTGTTTATTTTAGAATATGCACCTTTCGGGAACACTCTGCATAAAAGAATAGTGCACAAAGCTGTGCACAAGCTGTCAACAAAAATTGTTGATAACTGTGTAAAATTAGTTTAATGCAACTTAAAATCAGGCGGTTATGCACAAAAAGTTATGCACAAATTGCTGTGTTCAAAGTATAAAAAATGAACGTTTGTAAAAAGTTATGAACAATTTTATGTCATATTCTACAAAAATTTAGTTAAAATTCTCTTTTAAGCCATTTTTTTAAGCAAATAATGAATAAAGTTATCAACAATTGCATAAAATTCAGTTATAAACATGCGGGCGCGCCGCTTTTGCGGCGCGCCCGCATGTCTTACACCGCAAGGCTTTTCACCGCGGCATAATATTAAACTTGTAAAAAACCTTTGCTTTTTCTTGATAATTATGATACTATAAAAGTAATCCATAATTTGGAAGACCATCCAAATAAAAATTTTAAGGAGCGCATGATGAGAAAAAAAATTTTTGCTTTAGTGCTCACCGCGCTGTTGTCACTCTCACTCGGCTTGTCGGCCTGCACGTCGTCGTGCAACGATCAGCCCCTGCCCGATACGGGCGGCAACACAACTCAGGGCGGCAATAACGGCGGCACAACCGGCGTCGGCGACGGAACAAATCCCGGCGGCAACGGTGGCGAACAGGGCGGCACAACGACGCCCGACCCCGACGGTGGCGAACAGGGCGGCACCACGACCCCCGATCCCGACGAGGGCGAGCAGGGCGGCACCACGACCCCCGACCCCGACGAGGGCGAAGAGGGCGGAACGACAACTCCCGACCCCGACGAAGGCGAGCAGGGCGGCACAACGACCCCTGACCCCGATGAGGGCGAACAGGGCGGCACAACAACGCCCGACCCCGACGAGGGCGAAGAGGGCGGAACGACAACTCCCGATCCCGACGAGGGTGAGCAGGGCGGAACGACGACGCCCGACCCCGATGAGGGCGAGCAGGGCGGCACCACGACCCCCGACCCCGATGAGGGCGAGCAGGGCAGAACCACAGCGCCGCCCCCCCACGAAGACAACCAG
>CALVPX010000011.1 GCA_944354265.1 uncultured Clostridia bacterium
GAACTTGCCGACATGAAGTTCCGCGCGCAGAGCGGCGAGAAAAATATCTGGCACGGCTTTATCTCCTTTGACGAGGAACACTCCGAAAAGATTAATACGCCGCAAAAGTGCATTGAGCTCGTGCGGCGAACATTCCGCCCGTTCTTTAAAGAAGCTGGGCTCGACCCCGACAACGTTGACCTGATGTGCTCCCTCCACCTCGACAGACCTACGCATCTGCATATTCACTATGTGTTCTGGGAGAAGGAGCCGAAGGTAAAGAACATGCGCGCGGCGGGATACAAGTACCGAGCCAAAGGCAAGATAAAGTTCGACGCCATCGCCGCCATGACCGAGAGGCTCAACGCCATTACAATCAGCGACGAGCTTTTAGCGGCGAAAGATGAAGCCGAAAGGCAATTTACCTACTCGACGGAGGGCATGACAGCCTACCGCCACGACAGGGCGGCGAGGGAGCTGCGCAAGCTGGCAAATGAACTGCCGGATAACTGCGTGTGGAGATACGGCAATGCAGCTATGAAGCCCTACCGCGAACGCATAGACGAAGTGGTGCTGAAGGTGCTCGTCTCAGATATTAAAGTGTACGACAAGTACTGGGAATTTGAAGAGCTGCTCGACAAGAAGAAAAAGGAGCTCGCCGGCATAATGGGCAAGTACTACAAAGAGAAGCTGAAGATTGACACAAACCACATGAACGATCCACTTGGTGGCGGCAATGTTAAGCTCAAAGAGATAAAGACGATTGAGCGGTTGCAATGGGACTACCACAGGCGGCTGGGCGACATTGTGTTGAATCAAGCGCGACTTATACGAAAGCACACCTACACATACAGCAAGCGCTTCAAGCACAAAGCCAACGACAGGCGTTTGAGGCGCAATATCTTATTTTCAGAGCGCAAGATAGGCAAGGGAATTGAGGGCTTTCTCTCCTCACTTGCCTTTTTATTTGCGGAGAAAACGTATGGCTACCACTCCCGCCTTCGCGAGATTGAAGAGGAGATGAAAGCCGACCGCGAAAAGGAGCTTGCCGAAGCTCAAAGAGAGGCACAGAATAAAAAATCTAAATATGATTGGGGTAAATAATTGCGCGAACCATTGCTTTTTATGAAAAAGTATGGTAGTATTTTACGCATAGTTAACCGACAAGGAGGAACATGACCGATAAGGAATTAGAGAAAATATTGAATGCAATTAAGTACGTGCCCGACGAGGGCGAAAGGGACGAGGCGACCCGCCTCATACTCAAAGCCGCGTCGGAGAGCATAACGCTGGAACGGCTGAAAGCCATTACAGCGAAGGAAGAAAAGAAGGCTGATTTTAAACGGGTCGGCGCAGACAAATTTATCAAATTTACTAAACAGGAGATAAATTCTATGCCCGACTATTTGAGAAAATTATTTACCATCAACGACAAAATTGTAACCTACCGCGTGACCAAGGACGGGTACTATCAGGCGAGGTACCGCCGCGACGGATACTGCATCGAAGTGGCATCCAAGGACTTCAACACCATGAAGCGCAAGTTTCTGGACAAGTTCGCCGAGGTCGAACGCGAAAGGCTCAACCACAACTACCCCCTCTTTAAAGATTTTGTTGCCGAGTGGCTGAAAATCAAAAGGCGTACGGTAAAGGAAACTACATACAAGAGCTACTGCAACCTCATAAACTACCACGTTGTGCCGAGGTTCGGCAAGTATCACGTCAACGAGATAACGCGTAAGGAAATACAGGAATTCCTGTTTGAACTCACCGACGAGGGCAAAATGCGCACGGCACAGAAGATTAAAGTGCTTATGACGGCGATGTTCGACGTAATCTGCGACGACTACGACATAAAGTCACCAATGCGCAAAATCGTGCTTTCGCACTACGAAGCCAAGAAGGGCAATGCCTTCACCAAGGCAGAGGAAAAGCGCATTATCGACTTCTGCGCGGCAAACAGACAGTTTGCGGGTAATTCCGCTCTGCTGCTCCTTCTCTACACCGGTATGCGCGTGGGCGAGATTGACAGTATGAAGTTCGACGGCAAGTACATAACCTGCGTTTCGGAAAAGACAAGAAAGGGCCGCAAGGACGTGATAAGAAAAATTCCCCTTTCGCCGATGCTGAAAAGGGTAATGCCACTTATTGACCTCGAACAGGCAAAAGCAGTGAGCCGATACACAATCAGGGACGCGCTCAAGCGCATATTCCCCAACAGGCACATCCACGAGCTGCGCTATACCTTTATAACCAGGGCAAAAGAGTGCGGGTGCAACCCCGAAATTGTAATGAAGTGGGTGGGGCACGAGTACGACCAGGACGTAAAGACCAGCCGCGTGGACAGAGGCTACACGGACTATTCCGAGGAATACGCTCTGCAAGAAATTAACAAAATCGACTACGAATTGTGAAGAACAAACAAAATCAATTAAAAATGCCAAATTTTAGGTAAAAACGGCAAAAATTTACTACCCAATCTCTTCCCAAACATAACAAAACGGGAGAAATTGCTGTGAATTTCTCCCGATTCTCAATTAGCGATATGCCGAAACCCCTGAAGGGGTCCCCTCGGCATAGCTTCGGGCGTTCGCCCTCGCGCGGACTTATTCAAGTCCGTTTTTGCCGCTAAAATGACGAAAAAGCACTCAAAATGAGCGCTTTTTCGATGGTGCTTGTGATCGGACTTGAACCGATACGGTTTGTTCAACCGAGGGATTTTAAGTCCCTTGTGTCTGCCGATTCCACCACACAAGCATGATTTTTGTGAAGTTTTCAGATTTTTTGTGAACTTTCTGTTAGTTTCTTTCTGCCAAAAATTTTAAGTCCCTTGCGTCTGCCGATTCCGCCACACAAGCATGATATAAATTATTGAGTTTGGTACTGAAACAGCCGATAAGTTTGGAGCAAGGGACTTAAAATCCCTATATATTATTCATTGATTCTCGCGCAAAACCGTGGCTTTTGCGCGAAAGAGGGCGAACGATACAATTTCTACAAACAGTGGTCATCCACTGTTTGTGTATCGTGAGTTAAGCGAGCACAAAAGAACGTGCGAGCGATGACCGAAAACGGCGATGACCTTACGTCGTTTGAGAAGAGCAACGTAGCTTATTTGCAATGCGCATGACATGCGCATTGTATAGAGCGGGATTTGCTCCGACGAGTATGCCGATTCCGCCACACAAGCATGATATAAATTATTGAGTTTGGTACTGAAACAGCCGATAAACTTGGAGCAAGGGATTTAAAATCTCTAAACCGTGATGGATTTTTGAATGCAGTGCCAATGCTCTCTTGCAATTGCTCTGTTAGAATATCACTTTTGCGGGCATTTGTCAATTATATTTGCGGCGCATAAAAAATGTTGTGGGCAATTGCCTTCCGCCGCTTGACATGTGAATAAATATAATATATAATAAGATTAGTTCTTAATAAGGAGGTAACCCTGTAATGACTTATGTATGCGATGTATGCGGGTGGGAATATAACGAGGACGAAGGCGCACCCGAGTACGGAATTGCGCCCGGAACCAAGTGGGAGGATCTGCCCGCAGATTTTGAATGCCCGCTCTGCTTTGTGGGCAAGGACCAATTTTCTGTAAAGGAATAATTTTATTTGTCAATGCGGCGCGGGGTAACCCGCGCCGCATTGCTTGTAAATTTACCCGTATCAACGGCGCGCAAGATGTGCCCGACGGCGGTTGACATTTGGCGCGGAATGTGCTATAGTTTTATAAAAGACCCGCACATATGCGGCATCTAACGGGGGTAAATATGGATAAAAAGGTAATTGCGCTCATTGCTCACGACGGCAAAAAGGCCGAAATGGTAGAGTGGGCGGTAAAGAATAAAGACAAGCTCAAAGATTATTCTCTCTGCGGCACGGGCAATACCTCCCGCCGCGTTGCCGAGGCCACGGGCCTTGAGGTGAAGAGCTTCCTCTCCGGTCCCCTCGGCGGCGACCAACAGATAGGCGCAAAGGTTGCCGAAGGCGCGATTGACGCCATAGTGTTCTTTTGCGACCCGCTGACTGCTCAGCCTCACGACCCCGACGTGCGCGCCCTTCTGCGCATAGCCGTCGTCTACGATGTGCCCATCGCCACAAACAAATCCACCGCCGATTGCCTGCTCAAGTAAATTTAATGCAAAATTTATAAATTTATGCTTTAAAATACTTGCAAAATGAATAATTATACGTTATAATCGGTATTAATCAGTATTTAAGGCTGACCACAACTTAAATTTTTGCTATGAACGAGCGAGTAACATCGGAATGCTGTTTTCAGCGAGCGGAAGGTGGTGTAAGTTCCGCAACAAGCGCCCATGCGAAGAACCCTCGGGAGCAAGTCACCCCAACCTCGTGCGGCGGGCAGTAGGGTGGCCGTCCGGCAGTACGAAAACTCGCTCTCAAAGTGACTGCTTTGCAGTAATTTAGGTGGCACCACGGACAGGATAAATTCCCCGTTCGTCCTAATATATATTGGGACGAACGGGATTTTTTTAGTTAATAGATAATAGTGAATAGTGGTGGTGAAAAAACAGTGTCATACTGAGCAGAGGGCGATAGCCCGCCGCCGAAGTATCTTGCAGGGATGAAACCGAGCAAGATGTTTCGACTTCGCTCGTTTCCTCGCTCCGCTCAACATGACAGAGGAGCCCGCCCACCCAAGATAATGCGCCAACGGCGCAATGACCATGTTTGCAAGCGAAAACTGCGCTTTCTTTAATTAATTAATGTTGCAAGGGGAATTGATTTCCCCGCAGCAACCCCAATTTGCGCATACCTGCGGCTCACCAAGGGTGAATGAGCGCAATTAAATAAATGTAGGGCGAAATAAAATTGCGCTCAGAGGGGCTGGCCCCTAAAATAACGGCAAGTTGGTGCATATCCTCTTATGCACAACTTGCGTTAAGGAGATATTTATGTGTTCAATAATCGGTTATGAAGGCAGGGATATATCCCTGCAGGAACTTGACACGGCGTTCTCGCGCTCGTATATGCGTGGTCCCGACGCGCGCTGTATTCAGACGCTCGCCGGGGGATATATCGGCTTCAACCGCCTTGCCATAATGGGACTTTCCTCCCTCGGCATGCAGCCCTTCTCGTTAAAGGGCAATCAGGTGGTGTGCAACGGCGAAATTTTCGGCTTCCGCCTCATCCGCCGTCAGTTAATTGAGCAGGGCTACGAATTCCGCTCCAATTCCGACTGCGAAGTGCTCCTCCCCCTGTACGAGGAGTACGGCGTTGAAATGTTCAAAATGCTCGACGCCGAGTTTGCCATAATAATTTACGACAGAAAGAGCCAAAAGTTTGTCGCCGCGCGCGACCCCATAGGCATACGCCCCCTCTTTTACGCGTACTCCAAGAGCGGCAACATTATGTTCGCCTCGGAGGCCAAGGTGTTGATGCCCCTTACAGACAAGGTTTTCCCCTTCCCTCCCGGCCACTACTACAAGGACGGCAAGTTCGTGTGCTATAACGACATCGCCGCCGTCGACAAATATCTCACCGACAGCCACGAGGAGATATACAAAAATATCAATTCCCTCCTCACCGAGGGCGTAATCAAGAGGCTTGAGTCCGACTCCCCCGTCGGCTTCCTGCTTTCGGGCGGGCTCGATTCATCTCTCGTCTGCTCCATAGCCGCCAAGCACTACGCAAAACAGGGCAAAAAGATACGCACCTTCGCCGTCGGCATGAGCGAGGACGCCATCGATTTGAAGTATGCGCGTCAGGTTGCCGACTACATAGGCAGCGAGCATACCGAGATATATATCAACAAGGACATAGTTCTTTCAAGCCTTGAAAAGGTCATCGAGGTGCTTGAAACGTTTGATATAACCACTGTCCGCGCCTCCATGGGCATGTACCTCATCTGCAAGGCCATTCACGAGCAGACGGATATCCGCGTGCTGTTGACGGGCGAAATTTCAGACGAGCTGTTCGGCTATAAGTATACCGACTACGCCCCCGACGCCGAGGAATTCCAAAAGGAGAGCCAAAAGAGAATTCGCGAGCTGTACATGTACGACGTTCTGCGCGCCGACAGGTGCATTTCGGAAAACTCGCTTGAGGCCCGCGTTCCCTTCGGCGACCTCAAGTTTGTCAAGTACGTCATGGCAATCGACCCCGAGAAGAAGCTCAACACCTACAACATGGGCAAGTACCTTCTTCGCAAGTCGTTCGAAGGCGACTACCTCCCCCACGACATTTTATACCGTCAGAAGGCGGCCTTCTCCGACGCGGTCGGCCACTCCATGGTTGACTACTTAAAGGAGTATGCCGAGGGCATATATACAGACGAACAGTTCGAAACGCTGCGCAAAAAGTACACCCACGCGCAGCCCTTCACAAAGGAATCGCTTCTGTACCGCGAGATTTTCGAAAAGTACTATCCCGGTCAGGGGCACATGATAAAGGACTTTTGGATGCCCAACAAAAATTGGGAAAACTGCGACGTCAACGACCCGAGCGCGAGAGTGCTTAAAAACTATGGGGACAGCGGCGTATGAGACACGCCGTGAAATGCGCACTATGTGCGCGTGAAATAAAAACGGCAAGCCGTTTTTGTGAAATGCCGCGGACATATCCCGCGGCATGAAATGCGCGGCATTGCCGCGCGTTATGGTAAAAATTTATGCGGCACAGCCGCACAAATATTCACCTCAACGCAACCGCAAGGTTGCATTTCACACCGCCTTTGACAGCGCCAATTAAAGTGAGGGGCTGAGGCGGTATTTCACAGCGCAGCTGTTTCACGCAGGCCACAGGCCTGCATTTCACCTCCCCTAACCCCTATCCCCTAATTACTGTAAAATTAAAGGAGTACCTTTTTATGAAACATACCGATATCAAACAAATTATGACCAAGCCCGAAGAATACTTCGGCAAAAAAGTGACCGTCTGTGGTTGGATTCGTTCCTTCCGCGACAGCAAAAATATGGCGTTCATCGCCTTAAACGACGGCACTACCTTGAGCCACCTGCAGATCGTCATCGACAAGTCCGCAGTCACCCTGCCGGAAGGCGCCACCCGCGTCGGCTCGTCAGTCAAAATCGACGGTCAGGCCGTAAAGTCCTTCAACAAGAATCAGGTTGTCGAAGTAAACGCCGAACAGGTAACCCTTTTGGGCGACTGCCCCCTCGACTACCCCATTCAGAAGGCAAAAACTTCTTTGGACTATCTGAGGACCCTCCCCCACCTGCGCGTGCGCACCAACACCTTCAACGCCGTGTTCAGAATAAGGAGCAAAATTTCCGCCGCCATTCACCGCTATTTTCAGGAGCGCGACTATATCTACGCCCATACCCCCATCATAACGGGCAGCGACTGCGAGGGCGCGGGCAAAATTTTTCAGGTTACCACTCTCGGTTACGCTCCCGAATATAAGAGCGTTGAGGAGTACAACGCCGCCGACTTCTTCGGTCAGAGCGCGGGTCTCACCGTCTCAGGACAGCTCGAAGGCGAGGTCATGGCCACGGCCTTCGGCAAAATTTATACCTTCGGCCCCACCTTCCGCGCCGAAAACTCCAACACCACCCGCCACGCCGCCGAATTTTGGCAGATCGAGCCCGAAGTCGCCTTTGCCGAGCTCGACGATATAATTGAGATTGCCACCGAGTTTATAAAGTATATCATAAAGGCCGTCATCGACGAGTGCCCCGACGAGCTCGCCCTGCTCGAAAGATTTTACGAGCCCGGCTTAAGAGCCAAGCTGCAGAAGGTGGTCGACGACGAGTTTGCCCGCGTCGACTATACCGAGGCGATAGAGATTCTCAAAAAGAGCGGTAAGGAATTCGTGTATCCCGTCGAATGGGGCCTCGACCTTCAGACCGAGCACGAGCGGTATTTGACCGACGTCGTCTACAACCGCCCCGTGTTCGTCGTCAACTATCCCAAGGATATCAAGTCCTTCTACATGAAGCTCAACCCCGACGGTAAGACGGTCGCCGCAACCGACCTTCTCGTTCCCGGCGTCGGCGAAATAATCGGCTGCAGCGAGCGCGAGGCCGACTACGACAAGTTGTTAAAGGCGATAAACGACCGCGGCATGAAGCTTTCTGACTACGAAAACTACCTCGACCTCCGCAAGTACGGCTCCGTTCCCCACAGCGGTTTCGGCCTCGGATTGGAGAGAATTTTAATGTACGTCACGGGCATGGGCAACATCCGCGACACCATTGTGTTCCCCCGTGCCAAGGGCGAACTGAGGTAAAATTTATATATAGCAATATTTGCGCCGCCGCACCATTGGTGCGGCGGCACTTTATTTACCAAATTATAGGCTCCTTTGTGTAAAGGGAGCTGTCTTGCGAAGCTTTAGCGAAAGCAAGACTGAGGGATTGTTTTTTAAATGACTGTGTTATTCCACCACAACTCTTCACTCTTCACTTTTCACTATTCATTACCACGGCGGCGCCCTTTCGCGCACAAAAAAGGTCGTTTCGCAATAAGGATATTGCGCACGGCCGCGGGAGATGCTATAATTAGGAAAATGCACGATTTTTTGTAAATCGTATTTCAAGGTTTTTGTTGTGAATAATATAGTTTTTTCAATCCTGCCCTTTCTGCTGTTCGGCTTCATATGCGCCATTCTCACCCGTGAAAGGTTTTCCTTACTTGTCACGCGCATAGTGTGGGCAGTCGTCATTGTCGTCGTTTCCGCCGTCCATCTCGGCGTGGGGTTGGCCTCGTACGACAGTTCGCTCATCATCTCCCTCATGCCCGTAACGGCGTACCTGCCCTTGATAATTGCAACCTTCATTCTGTCAAAAAGGTGCATTGCGGGCAACATCTTCGCCGTGTCCGTCGCTCTGCTTGCAGACGTTACGGCGGGACTCGTGCGCAAACTGTTCGTCGCCGTGCTCAACTTTTTAAATGCGCCCTACGGCGTGTGGGCGGACGTCGCCATGGCCGTCATCCTCACCGCCGTGTGCGCCGCCATCGGTTTTATAGTATTCCGTTGGCTGCGCAAAATTTTCCGCGCCGGCGACATAGTCGAAAACAAAAATTGGTACATTCTGTTCGTCTGCCTACTGCCCGTGGCGCTGTCGCTCTATCAGATTTCAAGCGTCAGCGACATAACGGCCATAATCCTTCTGCTCGCCGCGGACATCTGCGTGTTCGGCGTCATCGTCGCGTACATCGTGGCGAGGGCCAAAAATTTAAAGTTGCAGGCCGAGCAGGAAAATATACGCCGTCAGATAGAGCTTGAGCGCGAGGAGTACCGCATCACCGAACAGAAGCTCGAACTCGGCAGGCAATACCGCCATGACATGCGCCACCATTTCGCCGCAATACGCGGCCTTTTAAAGCAGGGCGACACCGCAAAGCTTGAGCAATATCTCAACTCTTTGGACGATGGCTCCTCCTTCGAACAGCGCGCCTATTGCAAAAATTCTGTCATCAACGCCGTGATGTCCGCCCTGTTGGAGCGCGCCGAACGCGCAGGCATAGCGGTGAGCGCGAGGGTAAAAATCCCCGAAGAAATTCCCTTCGAAAGTTCAGATTTAAGCATAGTCCTCGCCAACGCGGTCGAAAATTCCATCAACGCCTGCGCCGCCGTTGCGGACGGCGAAAGGGTGATAAATCTCACCGCCGAATGTGAGGGCGGCAAGTTTACACTCTGTATCGAAAATACGGTTGCTTCGCACATATGCCTCGGCGAAGACGGTCTGCCCCTCACAAAAAAGACCGAAGAACACGGCCACGGCCTTTCAAGCATAAAGTATATCGTCGATAAATATAGCGGGGTGATGAGCTGCAACAGCACAGATGACCGCTTTACCATAAAGCTCGTTCTGTTCGGCGCCGCCGAAGGTCAGCCCGTCAGGCGCAGGCGCCGCACGGTCGCCCGCGTATGCGCGGCCGTTCCCGTAACCCTGCTTGCCGCGGTGCTCACCCTCAACTGCCTGCCCTCCACGGCAAGCGCGCTCGAACGCATTCCCGTGCTAGGCTCGGCAATATCCGCTGTCGACTTCCGCACATGGGGCTTCGGGTGGGGCGACAGTCAGCTCAACGTCACCTACCCGCAGACGGGCGACGGGCAGACGGATAAGACCATCGCCGATTACGTCGACGAGTGCGTGCAGCTCTATTTCGAATATTTCGGCCTGCGCGATCAGGGCTATGTCGGTGCGGACATCACCTCGTCCATCGTCGTCGAAAGCGCGGATATGCTCGTCATCTCGGTCAGCGCAACTTACAACCTCGGCGGCTCGGCAAGTAATGTAAAATACTTCGTCATCGACCGCCAAAGCGGCGGCATTATCGACTTTGCCGACCTGTTTAAAGAGGACAGCGACTATATGGAAGTCATCTCCGCGGAAATTACAAGGCAGATTGTCGACCGCGTGGAAAACTACTACGAAAATTATTACGGCTACGGCATTTTTGCGGACGAAAAGGGCTTCTCAACGCTCAAAGACCCCGACATATATTGGACTTATTACATCAACGGCAGCGGTTTGCTCGTCATCGTATTCAGTGAATATTCAATTGCTCCCGGCAACACAAACGTTACGTTTACCATTCCACACACGGTCACGGACGCAATCGTCGACCCCGAAGGACTGCTTGGAGGCGCAAGATGATACGCATTGCCGTGCTAGACGACAACAGCTCCGAGCTTGAAAACATAAAGCTGCTCTTCGGGCAGTTTGCGGCCTTGGCTCCGCGGCCCTTCGGCGTCGAATACTTCTCCGACCCGTTCGCGCTTCTGCAGCACGTTCAGGACAACGGCGGCTTCGACCTGTATGTGCTCGACGTGCTCATGCCCGCGCTCACAGGGCTTGAAGTTGCCTCGCGCATAAGGGAGCGCGGCGAAAGGTGTCAGATAATTTTTCTCACCGCCTCGCGCGAATACGGCGTGGAGGCCTTCGCCGTCGACGCCGCCGGCTACCTCGTCAAGCCCGTATCGTTCAACGATTTCCGCACCGTGGCGGCGCGCGCGTTTGACCGCCTTCCCGACCGTTCGGGGCCGGATATCCTCGTACGAACGGGCGGCGGGCTGAGAAAAATTTCCGCCGAGGAGATAATATACGTCGAAAGTTTCAACCACCACAGGCAGCTGCGCCTCAGGGACGGCGCCGTCGACACGCCCGAAACGCTCTCGCTGATTTGGAGCAAACTGAAGGGCGACCCCCGCTTCTATTGTCCGCACAGGGCGTATATCGTCAACATAGATTATGTCATCGGCATCCGCAGCGGCGAAATCACCATGTCTGACTGCACCGTAATACCCGTGTCCAAACAGCTCTACCGCAAATTCAGGGAATATTACCTTGAATATTGCTTTAAAGATTGAATTAAGGCGGCGGTTTTTTTATTTGTTCCGTCAAAAAACCGCCGCCTTGCATGAGCGTACCCCGCATCATACAGGGCGCGGCGCGGCTTCAGCCGCGCCGCGCATATTTTTATCAAAAAAATCGATTGCCCCCGTACTATATTGCGTTTAACGCGCTTTTTTCTGTTGACTTACTGTCATTTCGACTAAGCGAGCGACAGCGAGCGCATGGAGAAATCTCCCAAACGCAGTCGTGTCGGTGATGCTTCGGTTGATGTCATACTGAGCGAAGCAGGGCGTAGACCTGCGTAGTCGAATGTATCTTGTTTGGTTTAAAATCATGGTGGATGTTTCGGCTGCGGTGCGCGCTATCGCTTACACCTTCGCTCAACATGACAATTAATTACCCGCCCACCCGCCCCTTTTGTTGTTTCGAGCGCACGAAGTCTGAATGCGGCGTTCTCTCCCCTCCAACTAAATTAAAAAAATTTTAAAATAAGTATTGCACTGTGAAAAAGTATGTGCTATAATATTTTCGCAATATATCTCAGGCGCACGCATAAAACTATATAATGTATATATACACGCGTGCGCGCGCGTGCGTGCGCGCACTTATTTATTATTCTATATATTATATAATCCGCCCGCCGCGTGTGTAGTGTAACAGGCCGCTCTTAAGCATCTTCCTGTCTGTGGCGCATTTTGTCGCATTGTGCATAATTGCTGCCAAGTTTTTCCGCCGGCCTTTGCCTGCGCGGTCTGAACGGGCATAAATTTTCGAAAATACTTGTGCATTTTGCGTTGATTTTTGTGAATTTTGTGCTCAAAATCCCAAAAAAATGCCCTGTTTTGGCCTAAAAATAGCCATTTTTGTTGTATATAAACCAAAAATGGAATTAAATTACTTTGATTTGTTCATTTGTAAAATCATTGTTCATAACTTTTTGGAAAAAAATAGTAAGTTAAAATAGTTGACAAACAGGAATAAATGCGATAAGATTATAATCACTAAGGTGAATATATGTCCTTAAATTGACTTTTTACCCCCGAAATTGACCTAATGGGGGGCTGTGTCATTTCATAAAGACATTGTAAACCTGAAAAACAGTCTGAACGTCGGGATGGACGAAAAAATTTCCGCCGCTCGGGCAAAAAAATAAAAATAAATAATTATTTAAATAAGGAGAAAAAAATGCAATCAAGAAAATCATTGTTAGCAAAGATTTTCGGGGCGTTCTGCGCTTTGCTCTGTGTCATTGCCCTCGCATTCGGCCTTGCCGCCTGCGACAGCAATTCAGATACAGTTAAGAGCGTAGTCGGCATGTCTGTCGAGAATGGTCAACTCGTCCTTGAGTATTCCGACGGTTCCACCGAAACGATCGACCTCGGAGATCTTAAAGGCGACACTGGCGACACTGGTGCAACAGGTCCTCAGGGTCCTGAAGGCCCTCAGGGTGATGCCGGTCGCGGTATCGTAAGCGTTGCAGCAGATGAAAACGGCAACCTTGTCATCACCTATACCGATGGCACGACTCAGACCGTTGAAATGCCTGCAGCTTCTGATGAGGACTGCGAACACGCACACATCAGCTGGTATAAGCTCGATGGCTATGCTTACATCGCTACCACCAACACCTACGAAGGTACCCTCCTCGAAGTATGCGACGACTGCGGTTACGCATGGCTTTGGAAGAACGAAGAGCATGTTGGCCACCACGTTTGGAAGGAAGTTCCCGCAGAGGATCCTACCTGCTGCGCTCCCGGCCATACCGCTGGTACCGTGTGCGAAGTCTGCGGCGTTTACGGCGAAAACACCGAAGAGATCCCCGCAACAGGCAACCATGTTTGGGACGAAGGTCACCTTGTATATTCCGATGAAGAAAACGTTTGCGAACAGGGCGGCGTTTACATCTACCTCTGCGAAACCGAGGGCTGCGATGCTTACTACATCAACGAAGATCTTGAAGTAAGAGGTCATAAGGTTTCTACATGGACTGTTGAAAAGGCTCCTTCAGCTACTGAAGCTGGCGTCCTTACCGGCAGATGCTCTGAATGTGGTGAAGATGTAAAGGTTACTCTTCCTGTACTCAACGATGCAAATGTTGCTAATGGTACATATACAAGAGTTCTCAAGGTAGACGGTGGCTGCGAAGATGACAGCACTTACACCTACACCTACACCCTTAACGCAGGTGCTGTACTTACAGTTGACAGCGTTATAGGTCTTGAAGCTGATACTACCGTTGAATACACCGGCACTACCAACTATACTCAGAGCTGGGATGTCACCGTTAAGGGTGGTTACCATGTAATCCTTGACATTGATGGTCAGCCCGTAAATGTTGCAATCGATGCTACATACGGCGGTACTGTTGATGGTAAGGTAATGGGTATTCTTGAATATCCCGGACTCAACACATTTGGCAACATCACTAACACCTGCCAGGATATCACTGGTGAAGGTGATAGCACAAGCGCCGGCGCCGTTTACTTCGACTGCGTACGCGATGGCTGCGGACAGCACGTATATGTACGTGTTCAGGGCTATCATATGCATAACGGTGAACTTGTAACTTCGCTTGATGACGAATGTGTAACATATCATCCTGCAACCTGCTCATCACCTGCAAGCTACACTATGCATTGCGATATCTGCGGTGACGTAGTTCTTGCCGAAGGCAGCTTGCTTGATCCTGACAACCACGTCTATGATGAAGACAGCGTTGAAATCGTTGAAAATTCCGACGGTACAATCACCGTAACTTATACCTGCACTGAAAACGCTGCACACGTTTACAAAGTAACAGGTACACTCGAAAGCGAAAGGACTTACACCGAACAGGGTACAACCTGCCTTGTAACTGTAACCGAACGCGTAATCAGCTATACTGATCCCGATGGCAATACTCAGAAGGTAACCCTTACCAGCAAGTCTGGCGGCGAAGCTCATGCAGTTGTTGTCAATGGCATCACATATAACATCACTTCCGTAATCAACACCGAAGGCTCCACCACTGCAACCATCACGGTTGAATGGACAGATGCTTCCGGTAAGCCACAGTCCTTCAAGGACGACACAATCGTAAGCGACAGCCCCGTAGCTGCAATTGTCGAATTCTTCGGCAACGTTCCTACCACTTGCGTAGGCGGCGGCTCTCAGGCATTCATCGACTGCGACGTTTGCCATGAACATATCCTCATCATGTATCAGGTAGCTCATACGCCTACTCTTACAGCCGAAGGCGCTATCGACTACACTGCTGCAGGATGCAAGGCTCCTACCTGCACCGAAAACGGTACTGCACTTTGCACCGTATGCGGTAATAATTATGAAGTAGAAGGCTCTGCACTTGGTCACAATTACACAATTGCTGACTACAGCTATGATCCTTCCATCACTGAAGGCAACAACTTCACCCTTGAGTTCTACTGCACAAGATGCGACGAATATGGTAGCGCTGAAGATCCTACAACTATAGCCGGTAACTATGATGCACTCAAGAAAGCTGGTTATATCGTTGAAACTCAGGCTCAGACCTGCACAAGCGATCTTATCATCAACATTGTTAACTATCCTGTAGAAGGTGGCGTTATCAATGCAACTAACCTCAACCTCGGCAAGTCCGAACATCATTGGACTAATGGTAAGGTTCTTGATGGTTCCCTCACCGTAGTTTACAACATCGATGAATGGGGCGATCTGATTGAAGACTTCATCAACGTTCCTATCAACTGCCAGGCAGAAGGTTATGCCTTCACAACCTGCCGTGACTGCGGTGAATACATACTCATCAGAGTATCCGGTCACCACACCCCCGGCACAACAGCCGTAGTTCCTCAGAGCCATACCACAGCAGCTGTTTACGAGTGCGTAGATTGCGGCGCTCACTTCTTCGTAGGTGATCCTGCACAGCACACTTGGACTCTTAAGGCTGATAGCGTAAAGGTTCCTACAGCAACAACTGAAGGCTCCGCTACCTATGTATGCACTTGCGGTAAGACAGTTGATGTTAAGATCCCTAAGATCGGTTCCGAAGGCCTTACCTACACAACCACTAAGGATTGCGAACACGGCACAACAAATACCTACAGCGCAACTCTTACCTTCTCGGTAACTGAAACATCTACTCATACCTATAACAACGCTTATACGGAAAATGAGGATGCAACAATTACAAAGAGCACCACTACTAACTACACTGTAAACTTCTACTATCAGGATAAACTTGGTGACGCAGGTCATGACAAGTATGTTGAAGGCGAAACAATCGTCTACAGCTGGATTTATCCCGAAGATGAAAACGGCACCGTATATGTTGGCTACATCTGCTCAACTTGCGGTAACATGATCGTCCTTTGGAATGAAAACATGGTAGATGATAACGGTCTTCCCGTTGAAAACACCTACAAAGTAGACGTTTATCTTGAAAGCCTTATCCCCGGCGTTGCTTATCCCGGCTCCGTCGTTGATGTAAACCGCATGCTTCCTTGGTTCGAAGATGGTCTCTATGGTGACGGTATCTCCGCAGTATTCGCTGCTGATGGCACCGGTTACTTCGTAGCAGACGGCGATCCTGATACTGCAGTTCACTATGGCTTCACTTGGACATACACCGAAGCTGGTCTTGTGATCAGCTCCGATGTAGACATGAGTGCTATCGGTATCACAATCAGCTCCACTCCCGTAGCTGTTACCTATGGTAAAACTACTCGTGGCCTTGAGTACTACTCCTTCACTTACAGCGGAATTGAGTTCTCTCAGGTAATCGATCCCGAGCTTGAAGGCGAGCCTGACAATCCCGGCACCGAAGATCCCGGTACAGAGGAACCTGAAGAACCTGAAACCCCCGCTCCTGTAACTATCTCTATGACAGGCGTAACCGTTTCTACTTCTGCAACTGAAAATAGTGAAGTTGTTTGGGATAGCAGCAACAAAACTCCCAAGATTGATGGTAACTATTACATTTGGTCTGAGAGTGGTGCTACTCTTGTAATCCTTGGTGGCGACGCTCAGTGGAAGCAGGGTGATGATTATGTTCAGGCTGATGGCAAGGAACGTACAATCTCTGTAGACCTCTCTGATTACGAAGGTATGAAGGTTAAGGTTACTTTCAATTGCGGTTCAAAGCAGGAAGGTATTCAGCTTCAGGTCGCAGGCGATGCTTCTACAGCTCAGGATGTAACATTCAATGCTGATGATCAGTATGCACCTGTAGATGTAAGCTTTACGGTTGATGGTGGTTCAATTGCTTCATTCGAGAACACAACTCAGGCAGTTCGCTTCTACAGCATCACTATCACAGTAGTTGAGTAATCACAAACCAAATGCAAGTAATTGCATGAACTATAAAAAAGGTATCCCTCGCGGATACCTTTTTTATTTTGCCACAGCAAAAGGCTCCCTTTACACAAGGGAGCCTCTTGACTACGTTCCTGCAGATTTCTCCATTACGCCTTACGGCTTCAGTCGAAATGACAAAAGGGGGTACACTGTCATTTCGAGTAGTAGGCGAAGCCCACCTCATCTTTCTGTCATTTCGACCGAAGAAAGGAGGCGAAGCCGACGAACGGAGCGGAGAAATCTCCCAAACGAAGTTAAGCAAGCTGTTTAACAGGAATGCCATACTGAGCGACGAACGAGGCGTTTCATAGCAATGTGGACATCCACATTGCGTGCCGAAGTGAGATGAGCGAGCACCTAACAACGTGCGAGCGGTGACCGAGTGTGGCGTTGTCCTTACGCCACACGAGAAAGAGGAACGTAAGTGACGAACGCAGTCGAAGTATCTTGCAGTGCTGAAACCGAGCAAGATCTTTCGGTTGCGCTCATTTCATTCGCTTCACTCAAGATGACATGTTTTGTATGTTGATAGCGTGACTACGTTCCTGTAGATTTCTCCGTGCGCTCGCTTGTGCTTGCTTAGTCGAAATGACAAAAGGGGGTACAGTGTCATACTGAGCGGAGCAGGGCAAAGCCCTGCGTAGTCGAATGTATCTTGCTTGATTTAATATCCTGCAAGATCCTACTGCCGAAACCCCTGAAGAGGCCCCTTCGGCAGAGCGTCGTCGGCTTCGTCTCCTAGCCCGACTCTGCCTGCGGCTTCACTCAAGATGACAGAAGAGGACTTCGTTCCTGTAAATTTCTCCATGCGCACGTCGGAACAAACTTTGCTCCATGCAAGCCGTGGACACACGCCTTGCAACTTAGCTGCGTTGTTCCTCCTTTTCCGCGCAAATACTACAGTTTTGCGCGAGTGTTAAGGTTAATTGTGCTCGCTTCAGTCGAAAGGACAATAATGAGTCTAAGTGACGGCAATAATCGAACAGAGGTGATTAATTAATCTCGGGAACATTTTTCGGCGTCTATAGCGAGCACGAACATCAGCGCCATAAGCGCGTTTTGGCCGTCTGCAACGTCGATAACATATGTGTCCGTAAAGTTGAACAGCTCCTTGCTTATCGCGGCGACGGGCGCGCCGTCGCCGCCGAAAATGGTATAGTCCCACTCAAATATGCTGCCCTCAACGCTCCACCCGTTGAAGTCAATGCTGTATTGCGGCTTGAACCACGTCCATTTTCTGCTGATGCAGCCCATGTACTCGTCGCCAAGATATATTTCAAATTTGGGCATGAAGGTAAATACCCGCTCCTGCAGGGTGGCCACATGGTTGCCCGCACTGTCGCTGACGTTGAGCCTGTGTCCCCACGACAGCTGCCCCTTGACGGTGTATGCCACACTGCCGTCCTCGTAGTAAATATCGTAGCTGTCTAGCCACGAAAAGAATCGCTGTTTAAACAGAAGTTTCATGATACTCTCCATAAAAAAGGCGGGCAACGCCCGCCTTAAATGTGATATATTGTTCTCAATCGGGATTGCGGAAGCCCTTGCCGAGAATTTCGGTTGCGTCCGTAACTATGGTGAATGACGCCGGGTCGAGCTCCTTGGTCTTAATTCTCAGCCTTCTCGCCTCGGGGCGGCTGCAGACGACAATCAGCACATTCTTTTGGTTGCCCGTATACCCGCCCTGCGCAACGTACGTAGTGTAGTCGCGGTGCATGGTGTTGATGATATAATCGCCCACCTTGCCGACTTCATTGGTAATGACCGTAACGTATTTGTTCTTGCCTATGTCCTCAATTACGCCGTCAATTACGAAGGCCTTGAAGAACAGGCCGAGTATTGAAAATAATCCCGCCTGCACGTCGAACACGAAGAACGACGACGCGGCAATCAGAAAATCGGTAATGAGCAGCGCCCTGCCCACGTTTATTGACGTGAACTTTTTGAGTATGAGCGCAACAATGTCCGTTCCGCCCGAGGAAGCGCCGCAGTTGAAAATTATGGCGCTGCCCACGCCCGTGAGAAGTATGGCGAACACAAGCTCTAAAAACGTCTGATTGGTCAGCGGTCCGTCGAGGGGGATGAGCTGCTCGAACGCAAAGTTTTCAAGCGAATACACGGCACTGCAGTAAATAGTCTTGACCGTGCAGCCCTTTCCGAGGAATATAAAGCCGAAAACAAGCATGATCGCATTGATTATCATGAGAATTTCCGACTGCGACAGGAAGGGTATCAAAGGTTCAAGTATGATTGAAAGGCCGCTGACGCCGCCCGTCGCGAAGTGGTTGGGCGACTTGAAGAAGTAAACGCCCGCCGCAAGCGACAGGGTGCCGAGGTTTAAAACAGTCCAATACTTAATCTGCCCGAATATCTTTTTTCTGTCCGCCATAAAAAGCTCCCGAAAAGTATTTCAGCGCCATAATAATATCATAATATGCGCGCCTTTGCAATGGATATTGATAATTTTTTGGCGGTAAATTCAAAAAATTTTATGCGCCACACCTTATTGTAATGCTTGACATTACAATAAGGTGCTGATATAATAAACGCTGTACAGGAGAAAACTTATGCAAATAACTTCAAGACTGACTGTAGCCGCGCACACGTTGGCAGTAATCGAATATTTTAAGGATAAAAACAAGACCACGTCAGACTTTATCGCCTCAAGCGTCGGGGTGAATCCCGTCGTCATACGGCGCATACTTCTTCAGCTCAAGGATGCAGGTTTTATAGATGTCGCCCGCGGCAGCGGCGGCGCAACCCTTAAAAAGAGGCCCGAGGAAATAACGCTGCTCGATATCTACCGCGCTGTCGACTGCGTGGAGGAGGGCGCCCTCTTTCACTTCCACGAAAACCCCAATCCCGACTGTCCCGTCGGCTCGCGCATACACGCCGCGTTGGACGGCTATCTTCTTCAGGCACAGCAGGCCATGGAGAACAGCCTCAATTCCGTCACTTTAAGGGACGTTTTAAATCATTTTTCCGCTTAATTGAATATTGCAGGCTAAAATAAAGCAGTTGCCGCCGCGCACATTTTGTGCGCGGCGGCTTTTTGCTGTGGCGCCCACCCCACATTTCTGTCATTTCGACCGAAGCGAGGAGGAGAAGCCGACGAGCGGAGCGGAGAAATCTCCTAGTCAGTGCACCCCACCCAAGCCCCCCTTGTGTAAAGGGGGGGAGCTGAGCGACAGCGAAGAGGGGGGATTGTAGGCGGCGAAGCCGCCGTAGTAAATAAAATAAGGTAACAATCCCTCAGTCACGTTTCGCGCCATTTCGCGCAATGCGCAAGGTAAACGCATTGCTTAGTCGCCGTTCGCGCTAATAATGCGCTCACTTTATCTCGTGTGGTAAAACAGCAGGTAACTGCTGTTTTAAAAACTCCACACTCGCCCCTTTACACAAGGGAGCCTCTTGACTTCGTTCGTGCAGATTTCTCCTCGTCGGAGCAAACTTCGCTTTATACAAGAAATGTAACCATTTCTTGCAACTTTGCTACGTTGCCCCTCCTTCTTCGCGCAAATACTACAGTTTTGCGCGAGTGTTAAGGTTTATTTAATGCGCCTATGGCGAGCTTGGTCGAAATGACATAGGGGGAAACAATGTCATACTGAGCGGAGCAGGGCTAAGCCCTGCGTGGTCGAATGTATCTTGCAGGGTTGAAACCGAACAAGATGTTTCGACTTCAGTCGCTTCGCTCCTTTCGCTCAACATGACAGAGAAACCCGCCAACCACCCATTTGCAAGCGCCCCTTTTGTCCTTCGCTGCCCATTGTCATACTGAGCGACGAACGAGGCGTTTCATAGCAATGTGGACATCCACATTGCGTGCCGAAGTGAGATGAGCGAGCACCTAACAACGTGCGAGCGGTGACCGAGTGTGGCGTTGTCCTTACGCCACACGAGAAAGAGGAACGTAAGTGACGAACGCAGTCGAACGTATCTCGCGCGGCTTCCGCGCGGACAATGGGCAGCTCCGAGATTTCTCGACTGCGCTCGAAATGACAAAAGGGGTAGAAACGAAGTCAAATGTGCCTCCAAAAAAATTTTAAAAAATCTAAAAAATTTTCGTTGTAACGCTTGACATTACAATAAGGGCGTGCTAATATATAGATGTAATCAGAAAGGTTACAACAATAAAAACAAAAAATTATTTTCGGAGGATTAAAATTATGAAAATTGCAGTTGTATGCGCAAACGGTAGGGTAGCCAAAAAGGTCATCGCAGAGGCGGTGTCAAGAGGGCTTCAGGTCAAAGCTATAATGAAGAAAGATGAACCCACCCAAGCACAGGAAAAGGTTGTCAAAGACCTCTTCGAAATTACATATGCCGACGTGGCTGATTGCGACGCGGTGGTAGACGCCTTCGGCGCGTGGACTCCCGAAACTCTTCCCTTGCACTCCACTTCGCTTGAACACCTTTGCAACGTGCTTTCGGGCAAGAGCAACCGACTGCTCATCGTGGGCGGTGCAGGCAGTCTGTATGTCAACCCCGAACACACGGCATGCGTGGCCGACGGAGCAGGCTTCCCCGACGCGTTCAAGCCCCTTGCGGCAGCCATGGCCAAGGCCCTCGGCGAGCTTCGCAAGAGAGATGACGTGCATTGGACTTATATCAGCCCCGCAGCAGATTTTCAGGCCGACGGCGAAAGGACGGGCGAATATATTCTCGCCGGCGAAGAATTTACCCTCAATTCCAAGGGTGAAAGCGTAATCAGCTATGCCGACTACGTCATCGCCATGGTGGACGAAATTGTAAGCGGCAATCACATCAACGAGCGCATAAGCGTATTGAAAAAGTAATAAAAAAGTGGTATAATTGAATTACACAAATGCAGGGGCGCAATGAAACATTGCGCCCGTTGCACCATTGCGGCGCAATTGTTTGCGCATGGGAGGGCAGTATGACAAAGGAGCGCATTTTTGAATTCATAGTCGACGACATTCACACCGTGGTGGCCGCCACGTCGGAGGGCGGCCTGCCCGTCACCTGTGCCATAGACGTCATGGATTGGGACGGCGGCGGGCTATACTTTCTTACGGCAAAGGGCAAGAGCTTTTACAGGCGGCTTGAAGAGACGCCATACATATCGTTGACGGGCATAAAGGGGGAGGACACCATGCACCGCATAGCCGTCACCGTGCGCGGCAAGGTGCGCCCCGAGGGGGCCGAAGTGCTCGCCCGCCTCATTCAGAAGAACGCATATATGCGCGAGATATATCCCACCGAGCGCTCCCGCGAGGCGCTTGAGGCCTTCTGCATCTACGAGGGCTCGGCCGAGTGGTTCGACCTCTCAAAGAGGCCGATAGAGCGGTTTACGTTGAGCTTTGGCGGCGCCGTTGAGCGCGGTGAGGAGTACTCCGTGGGGGACGGCTGCACGGGCTGCGGCAGGTGCCTCGAGGTCTGCCCGCAGAACTGCATTGCGCTCGCGCAGTCGGGCGCGGTCATAGCGCAGGAACACTGCTTAAGGTGCGGCAACTGCATGGCTGTCTGCCCCGTCGGCCCCATTCAAAGGAGGTAGTATGGATACGGTAGATGCACTCATCGGCATATTGTGCGGAGAGCGGGGCGAAAAGCCCCAAAATTGCCCCGAGAAGCTCAAGGACAGGTATTTCCGCGCCCTCGTCAACGTCCGTCCTCCCGCGCCTCTGAAGCCCGGATATGAGGCGTTGGAGGGGGAGTACCTCGCGCAAAAGCTTAAAGAGCGCGGCGTTGTGGACGCGGACAGCTTTGAATACCGTGGCGGCATTGCGCTGTGGAAGGGGGACATCACGCGGCTCAAGTGCGACGGCATAGTCAATGCCGCAAATTCGCAGCTTTTGGGCTGTTTTTACCCCTGCCACGGCTGCATAGACAACGCAATACACACCTTTGCGGGCGCTCAGCTCAGGCAGGAGTGCGCGCGCATAATGGCTGCGCAGGGGCACGAGGAGCCCGTCGGCTCGGCAAAGATTACGGGAGCGTACAACCTGCCCTGCAGGTATATAATTCACACCGTCGGGCCGACGGTGTACGGCGAACTGACCGACGTCCACCGCCAACAGCTTAAAAGCTGCTATCTCTCCTGCCTGAAGTTGGCGGCGGAGAGGGGGCTTAAAAGCCTCGCCTTCTGCTGCATATCCACGGGCGAATTCCACTTCCCCAACGGGGAGGCGGCCAAGATTGCCGTCGACACCGTCCGCACCTTCCTTGCGGGTCAGGGCAGTGGGTTAAAGGTCATCTTCAATGTGTTCAAGGAGGTCGATTATGAAATTTACTCGCGGCTACTCGCAGAGCGCGGATGAGGTCGGGCGGCTGATATCCTCCGCCGACCGCATAGTGATAGGCGCGGGCGCGGGGCTGTCCGCCTCGGCGGGCTTCTCCTATTCGGGGGAGCGGTTCGAAAGATATTTTTCCGACTTCGCCAAAAAGTACGGCATACGCGACATGTATTCGGGTGGCTTCTATCCCTTCAAGACGAGGGAGGAGTATTGGGCGTGGTGGTCGCGCAGCATACTCGTCAACAGGTACGACTGCCCCGTCGGCAAAGTATATACCGACCTTTTGCAGCTCGTGCAGGGCAAGGATTACTTTGTGCTTACCACAAACGTCGACCATCAGTTTCAGCGCGCAGGCTTTGCAAAGGACAGGCTGTTCTACACGCAGGGCGACTACGGGCTGTTCCAATGCTCCCGCCCCTGCCGCCAAAACACATACGACAACGAGGAGATGGTGCGCGCCATGGTAAAGGAGCAGAGGGACATGAAGATTCCCACGGCGCTCATTCCCCGCTGTCCCATGTGCGGCGCACCCTTCGTGCCCAATCTGCGCGTCGATTCGAGCTTTGTCGAGGACGACGGTTGGCACGCCGCCGCACGCCGTTATTCGGCATATATTGAGGGGTGTAAGGGCGCAAATACCCTCCTTTTGGAGCTTGGCGTGGGCGCCAATACCCCCGGTATAATCAAGTATCCCTTTTGGCGAATGTCGCTCGGGGAGGGCTGCGCATATGTGTGCATAAACATGGGCGAGGCCTTCGCCCCCGAAGAAATTTCCGACAGGTCGGTGTGCATAGACGGCGACATAGCCGCCGTCCTCGGCGCCGTTGCCCCGTCCCTGTGAGCACTTTAAATGTAAATAAATCAAAACGGCCCTGCGGCGCGCCTTGAAAGGCGCGCCGCAGGGCTTTGCGCTGCTTTTGCCGCAATTATAAGAATTTTTTATTTGACTATAAATTAATTTTAATCATAAACTTTTTGCCAAATGCCCTCATAGAGTTGACAGCGCCGCCAAATGGGGCTAAAATGTGATTGAAAGATAAGGCGGAAATGGCGCGCATTGCGCGTAAAGATACTGTGAGCGGCGTTAAGCGTCGGCGCTCGGCATTATCCCGTTCGCCGCAATTACGCGGTCTTACCGCATGGCAATCGTCGCTCGGCACTTTAAAGTTGTGTCGGCGTTTTTTTTGCAATAAAACCGCTCCTGCGGCACTTGCGGGGAGCGCAGCGCGCCTTTGCGCGCGCAAGAGGTCATAAATGAAGACGGTAAAAAAGTCTGTAAACAAAAAAATTATAATAATCGCCGTGCTGATCGCCGTGCTCGCGGCACTGCTCGTCGGGGCCTTTCTCATCGGCGCGCCGCAGAAGGGCGACCTTTCGGAGGAGCTGACCGACGCCGTCCTGCACGAGGAAAAGCGCTTCAACCTCTTCGGGCTGAGCGTCAACCCTGCGGTCATCTCGGCCTTCATCGTCACGGCGGTGCTGCTCGTGTTCGCGGCGTGCGTGCGCATCTTCGCCATTCCCCGCTTTAAAGAGGTGCCCGGCAAGTTTCAGCTCCTTCTCGAACAGGCCGTCGGCTTCTTCGACAATATGGCCAAGACCAACAGCCCCGAAAGGAACGGCTTCCTCGGCTGCTACATATTCGCCGCCGGCTGCTACATATTCATAGGCACCCTCTTTGAACTGCTCGGCGTGCAGATGACGTCCTCAGGCGGCGTTTCGGTCAGCATGCCCGCGCCCCTTTCGGACATAAACGCCGCCATAGCCATGGGCTTTTTGTCCTACTTCGTAATTTTGGGCGGCGGCATAGCCACCAACGGCGTAAGGGGCCTCGGCAGAGCCTTAAAGGAATTCTCTCTCCCCATATCCATGAGCTTCCGTCTGTTCGGCGCCCTCCTTTCGGGCCTGCTCGTCACCGAGCTCGTGTATTACGCCATCTATTTAAGCATAGGCGTGCCCGTAATCGTCGGCGTGCTCTTCACTCTGCTGCATGCAATAATTCAGACCTACGTTCTCACCATGCTTACGGCAACCTATTTCGGCGAGGTCACTGAACCCGCCAAACCCAAGGCCAAAAGGGCCAAAAGGGTCAAAAAGGCGCAGGCGGCCGCTTAAAGGCTTCCCTTAACCTTAAAAACTATATTTTACAAACGTTTATCTTTTAAAGATTATATGGAGGATTTTATGAAAATCGCTAAGAAAACTCTCTTCTGTCTGATGGCTCTCGCCCTCGGCGCAGTCATCGTCGCCCTCATCTCCTACATGATGGGCGGAAACGCAATAGCCCTTGCCGAAACGGCAAACGACGCCGTGGTCGCGGCTGAAGAAAGCGCGGCGGCCGCTCCCTCGCTCACCGCAATCGGCGCGGCAGTTGCCATAGGCCTTGCTGCCCTCGGCGGCGCAATCGCCATGGGCATGGCAATAGCAAAGGCAATGGAGGGCATCTCCCGTCAGCCCGAAGCCGACGGCAAAATAAGAAGCGTTTTAATGCTCGGCCTCGTGTTCATCGAAACGGTAGTCATCTACGCGCTCATCGTCGCAATACTCATAATGTTCGTCGTTTAAGCTCAGCCAAAGACAATTGGCGGCGGCATATGTCCCCGCCAACACAATTTTCTGAGGAAAATTTATGCCACTTAACATAGATTGGCAGCAGATATTGCTGCACCTTTTCAACTTCATAATTTTAGCGGCGGGGCTGTCCTTCCTGCTCTTCAAACCCGTCAGAAAATTTATGGCCGCCCGCGAGGAAAAGTACAAAAAGGCCGCTGACGAGCACGCGCAGAAGGTAGCCGAAACACAGGCCCTCGAAAAGGAGAGGCAGGTCAAGATCGCCGCCCTCGACGGCGAACTTGCCGAGCGCGAAAAGCAGGCGCTCGCCGCCACCGAGACGCGCAAGAACCGCATAATTGCCGAGGCGCACGAGGAGGCGGATAAGATTGTCGCCGACAGCCGCAAGCGCGCCGAGGCCGAGCGGGCAAAATACATCTCGCAGGTCGGCAGCGACATAACCGACATGGTCGTCCTCTCGGCCGAAAAGTTGCTCGTGTCCGAGAGCAACGCCGCCACCGACGGCGCGCTGTACGACAAATATCTCGCCCTCGCAGAAGGCGAACAGCCCGCCGCTGCAGACAGACAGGCGGCGCTTGCCCAAAGGCTTGCAGACGCCAAAGACGGGACTGTATACCGCCGCGAACAGGTCGCCGACATAATAGGCGACGCCGCTGCTTCGGCAATCATGGCTCAGGGCTCGGCGGGCGACAGCGCCGTCTACGACCAATTCTTGAGTGAGGTCAACAGAGATGACGGCGACAAATAACACGGCAAAATTATACTGCGTGGTCCCGCCCGACGAGCGTCAGCTCAAGGGATTGAAGGACTTTTTGGAGCGCACCTCGGGCGTTCGCCCCGAAATTAAAATAATCAAGGATCCCGCCCTCGTCGGCGGCTTCCGCCTTGAATACAACGGCAACGTGTACGATTGGTCGTCGCGCAATTGGATAGGCAAGTTCAAGGAGGCGGAGGCCCGCCTCGGCGACGGCCTGTCCGCAAAGCTGTACTGCATAACCCCGCCCGACGAACGTCAGCTCAAGGGCATGGGCGACTTTTTGGAGCGCACTTACGGCTCCCGTCCCTCAATAGAGGTCATCAAGGACCCCTCTGTGGTCGGCGGCTTCCGCCTCGAATACGGCGGCAATGTGTACGATTGGACGGCAAAGAGCAGGATAGAGCGCTTCAGGGAGGACGTAAAGAACGGCACTCAGGGCGTCACTACCCTCCTGCGCGAGGCGGTCGACAACCTCAAACAGACCATAAGCGGATGGGCCATGCCCGCTTCCGCCCGCGAAGTCGGCAAAGTGCTGTCCGTCGGCGACGGCATAGCTAAAATCAGCGGGCTCGACCTCGCCGAATACGGCGAAATTCTGCAGTTCGAATGCGGACTGAAGGGCATGGTGCAGGAGCTCTCCCCCGAGGGCGTCGGCTGCATACTGTTCGGCAACGACAGGGAGATAGAGAGCGGTTCGGCCGTCTACCGCACGGGCAAGACCGCGGGCGTTCCCGCGAGCGAAGGCATGATAGGCAGGGTGGTAAACGCCCTCGGCGCCCCCGTCGACGGCGGCGGTGCCATTGCCGCGGGGGCATATATGCCCATCGAAACTCCCGCCCCCACCATAATCGACCGTCAGCCCGTCAACACTCCCCTGCGCACGGGCATTCTCGCCATAGACTGCATGTTCCCCATCGGCCGCGGTCAGCGCGAACTTATAATCGGCGACCGTCAGACGGGCAAGACCGCCGTGGCGATAGATACAATTTTAAACCAAAAGGGTCAGAACGTCATCTGCATATACGTCGCCATAGGGCAAAAGGCAAGCTCGGTGGCGCATCTCGTTGAAAACCTCAAAAAGAGGGGGGCCATGGACTACACCATAGTCGTCTCCTCAACGGCGGGCGACCCCGCTTCGCTGCAATATATTGCGCCCTATGCCGGCTGCGCCATAGGCGAATACTTCATGAATTCGGGCAGGGACGTGCTCATAATCTACGACGACCTCTCAAAGCACGCCGTGGCCTACAGGGCGCTTTCCCTCCTTTTAGGCCGCTCCCCCGGTCGCGAGGCATACCCCGGCGACGTGTTCTATCTTCACTCCCGCCTCTTGGAGCGCGCAGCGCACCTCTCCGACGAGCGCGGCGGCGGCAGCATGACCGCCCTGCCCATAGTCGAAACGCAGGCGGGCGACATCTCGGCATATATCCCCACCAACATAATTTCCATAACCGACGGACAGATATTCCTTTCGGGCGACCTCTTCTATTCGGGTCAGCGCCCCGCCGTCAACGTCGGCATATCGGTTTCCCGTGTAGGCGGCGACGCACAGACCAAGGCCATGAAGACCGCCGCGGGCACGATAAGGCTCAACCTCGCCCAATACAGGGAGATGGAGGTGTTCATGCAGTTCTCCTCCGACCTCGACGAAACCACCAAAAAGACGCTCGACTACGGCCGCGGCCTCATGATGCTGCTGCGTCAGCCGCAGTACAGCCCCCTTGCCGAACACAGGCAGGTAATCCTGCTCGTCGCGGCAATGGGTCACGCCTTCGAAGGGCTGTCGCCCGAGGCCATACCCCAAATAAAGCTCGACCTTCTTCAGCGCTTCGAGGACTCCCGTCCCGACCTCGTCGACGAGATAAAGACGGGCAATGCGCTCACGCCCGAGCTCAAGGCGCAGATAGTCGATACGGTCAAGGACTTTGTGCGCGCACACCTTGCCGCAAATGCCGATAAATAATTAACTATGTCCGACTTACAATCAATCAAAAAACGAATACAGTCCATAGGCGACACGCGCAAGATAACCAACGCCATGTACCTCATTTCGTCGGCCAAGATGCGCAAGGCCAAGGCCGATCTCGACCGCACCCGCCCCTACTTCGAGGCCATGCGCACGGAGATAAAGCGCATTTTCCGCTCGGGCGAGCTGCCCGAAAACAGGTATCTGTACCCTCTTGACGAGCGGATAAAGGTCAAGAGCACCTATGCCTGTCTGCTCATCACGGGCGACAAGGGTCTTGCGGGCTCCTACAACTACAACGTCATCAAAAAGGCGGAGGAGCTGTACAGGGACGACTGCGAGCTCAAGTGGTACGTCGTCGGCGAATATGGCAGGCAGCTTTTAACTCAGCGCGGCATTCCCATAGAGAAGTCCTTTTTATATACCGCCCAAAACCCCACCATGCGCAGGGCGAGGGAGATATGCAACATTCTTCTCGAGGGCTATATTAACGGCGAGTTCGGCAAGATATATGTCGTGTATACCGACATGGCGGGCATGGACGACGTAGCCCGCTGTACAAGGCTCATCCCCTTCCACAGAAGTCAGTTCGACTTCACCTCGTCCGAAAAACCCGTCACCACCCCCTTTGAATATGTGCCCTCTCCCGAAAAGGTGCTCGACAGCATAATGCCCGGCTATATATCGGGCTTCATCTACAGCGCCCTTGTAGACAGCTTCTGTTCGGAACAGCACGCCCGCATGGTGGCCATGAAGGCGGCAAACGACAGCGCCGAAGAGCTCATATCCAAACTTACAGTACAATACAACAGGCTGCGTCAGGCGGCCATAACGCAGGAAATAACCGAAATCGCCGCAGGCGCACGCGCCCGCGGGCATGAGGAGGAATAATTTTGAATACGGGAAGAATAGTCCGCGTGGCCGGGCCCGTCACGGACGTCAAATTCGAAAGCGGCGTACTGCCCAAAATAAGGGACGCCCTCACCGTCGAAATAAACGGCAGGCGCAGCGTCATGGAAGTCGCCTCCCACGTCGGCAGGGACACGGTGCGCTGCATCATGCTCGGCCCGTGCGAAGGCCTTGCCCGCGGTGCGCTCGTCACCGCCACGGGCGACGTAATAAAGGTGCCCGTCGGCGAATGTACCTTGGGCAGAATGTTCAACGTCTTGGGTCAGCCCATAGACGGCAAGCCCGCCCCCGAGGGCGCCGAAAAGTGGGGTATATACCGCCCTGCTCCCACCTTCGAGCAGCAGTCCCCCGTCGCCGAAGTGCTTGAAACGGGCATAAAGGTCATCGACCTCATGGAACCCTACGCCAAGGGCGGCAAAATCGGCCTGTTCGGCGGCGCAGGCGTCGGCAAGACTGTGCTCATTCAGGAGCTCATTCACAACGTCGCCATGGAGCACGGCGGCTATTCAATCTTCACGGGCGTGGGCGAACGCTCCCGCGAGGGCAACGATTTGTGGCGCGAAATGTCCGCAAGCGGCGTCGCCGATAAAACCGCCCTCGTGTTCGGGCAGATGAACGAGTCCCCCGGCGTGCGCATGCGCGTCGCCCTTACGGGGCTCACCATGGCGGAGTACTTCCGCGACGCCCAAAAGAAGGACGTGCTGCTGTTCATCGACAACATATTCCGCTTCGTGCAGGCCGGCTCAGAGGTGTCGACCCTGCTCGGGCGCATGCCCTCGGCGGTCGGCTATCAGCCCACCCTCGCGGGCGAAATGGGCGAGCTTCAGGAGCGCATAGCCTCCACGCTCGACGGCTCGGTAACTTCCGTGCAGGCCGTATATGTGCCCGCGGACGACCTCACCGACCCCGCCCCCGCAACCGTATTCGCCCACCTCGACGCCACCACCGTCCTCTCGCGTAAGATTGCAGAGCAGGGCATATATCCCGCCGTCGACCCGCTTGAATCCACCTCTCGCATGCTTGAGGAGGACATCGTCGGCAAGGAACATTACGAAGTTGCCCGCCGCGTGCAGGAGACGCTGCAAAAGTACTCCGAACTTCAGGACATAATAGCCATCCTCGGCATGGACGAACTGTCCGAAGGCGACAAACTGACCGTCTACAGGGCGCGCAAGGTTCAAAGGTTCCTCTCGCAGCCCTTCCACGTCGCCGAAAAATTCACGGGCGTCCCCGGCGTGTATGTGCCCGTGGCGGAGACCATCAAGGGCTTCAAGGCCATTTTGGACGGCGAAATGGACGACTATCCCGAAGCCGCCTTCTACAACGTCGGCACGCTCGACGATGTAAAAAAGAAGGCGGAGGAACTCAAGTAAGTTATGAAAACCTTTAAATTGCACCTCATCGGCGCCGACAGGCTCTTTTACGAGGGCGAATGCTTCAGCATAATCGCCCCCGCCGTCGACGGTCAGGTCGGCATATTGGCCGACCATTCAAACCTTATCACGGGCATAGTCCCGGGCGAATTGACCTTCACCACCCCCGGCGAACATCCCCTCACCTCCACGGTAGCCGTCGCCGGCGGCATCATGAAGGTGGAGAACAACGACGTGATGATACTCGTCGACTCCGTCCTCAGTCCCGAGGAGATAGATGCCGACCGCGCCCGCGAAGAGGAGGCGGCCGCCCGCGAGGCACTGTTGCAGAAGAGGGGTATTCAGGAATACCGCTCCGCTCAGGCTCAGCTTGCGCGCGCCGTAACAAAGCTCAAGGTGCGCCGCAAGGGCACCGGCCACGGCGTTTGATTGCGGCATATATGCGGGTCAAACATAATTTAAAGTAATAAAGCGCGGGGCGCGGACTTTTCAAGTCCGCGCCCCGCACTATTTTTTATTTACAACAGTTCAATCAGTTTTTTATACAAAACGGGGAAGTCGCGCGTTATGCTGTCGTATACAATGGTCAAATCAACTTTGCCATATTCATGCACAATTCTGTTTCTCATGCCGCGTATAGCGTGCCATGGAATGTTATCGTGCGCCCTCTTAAAGTCGTCGGTCAGCCGTGCCGAATTTTCAGATATCTGTATCATTCTGAACATCATGCTGTCTGCCAGCACGGGGTTGTCCTCCAACTGTTCAATCGTCACGCCGGACATGTGCAAAAGCACAAAGTTTAAGTCGTCGGTTATCTTTTTAAGGTAATACCTGTCGTTCTTTATATTATCCATAAATTTTTATCCCGTCGCGCAAAATTTCTGTAATCAGCTGTTGGTTGTCGCCGAGCTGTTTGGTGTCAAGCAGGTCAACCTTCTTTTTTAGTCCCTCGCGCAGTTTTTCGGCAATTTCAAAAAAGGTCAATCCCCCTTCGTCAAGGCATATAAGCAGGTCTATGTCGCTCTTTTCAGTGGCAGTGCCCTTTGCGTACGAGCCGAACAAATAGCAAAACTGCACGCTGTATTTGCCCAACACCTCTGCGCACACGCGCTCTATCTTCTCCAGACTCAGCACTCCGTGTTGCTCGTCCGTCAGGCTCATCTTCTGCAGCTGTTCAAGCATGTATTTATATTTTATTGTGCTTCGCTTTGCCTCGTCATTTTCGTAGGTGACGTATGTCCTCAGCGAAACGCCGAAAATTTCTGCACATTGCCGCTGAGTAAGGTTGTTCTCCATGCGCGCCTGTTTAAGTTCCATGTCATTGTCCTCTTTCCCACTATACCATATTGCACATTGTTTTGCAAGTGTTTATGCAAAAATTACACATATAAAATTTTTAAGAGTGCAAAAATTGCATATCAGTGGGGGAGATGGACTTTTCGCCGTCAACTTTGCCCTTTACAGGGCGGGAAAAGTGTGGTATAATGGGGGCATGAATAAAAACGCCTTTGCAAATGTTGCCGCAACCGAAGATAACCCCGCGTGGAAGGACCTTTGCGCCCGACCCGCCGAACTGTATGCCCGCGCCGACGAAATCCGCTCGCCCTTCGCGCGCGACTACACGCGCATACTGCACAGCACGGCCTTCAGGCGGCTCAAGCACAAGACGCAGGTCTTTTACAATGTCGACAACGACCACGTCTGCACGCGGCTCGAACACGTCGCTCATGTCGAATCGGTCGCCAACACCATCGCCAAATATTTAGGGCTCAACGACGAGCTCACCCGCGCCATATCCTTCGGGCACGACCTCGGCCATGCGCCCTTCGGCCACTACGGCGAAAAGGTGCTCTCCGCCCTCAGCCAAAAGCATACGGGCACAACCTTTTGGCACGAGCGCAACGGCCTGCGCCTCGTCGACAAGCTTGAACTCCTCGAGGACAACAACAAAAACCTGCGCAACTTAAACCTCACCTACGCCGTGCGCGACGGCATAATTTCCCACTGCGGCGAAGTCGACCAAAACGGCATCAGGCCGAGGGAGCAACTCATCGACCTTGAGCAGTTCGACCGCGTCGGCAAGTATCAGCCCGCCACATGGGAGGGGTGCGTAGTCAAAATTTCCGATAAAATCGCATATATCGGCAGGGACATAGAGGACGCCCTCTCGCTCGGCTTTCTCACCCGCGGTCAGGTGGAGGAGCTCGAGGCCATGGCGCAGGAAAGCGGCGCCCTGAATACCACCGTCATCATTCACGATTTAATCTCCGATATCTGCGCCAACAGCACGCCGCAAAAGGGCATCTGCCTTTCGGACAAGGCAAACAAAAAGCTCAACGCAGTCAAGAGTTTCAACTACAAAAATATCTACTCCAACCCGCGGTTCGAGCCCTATCAGGCGTACGCCTCCCTCGTCTTAAACGGTCTGTTCGGCGTGCTCATGGACATGTTTGCCCCGGGATATGCCGTGGCCAACGTGCTCAACGGGCAAAAATATTATCCCCTGCTGTGCTCGTCGTTTTCAGGGTGGCTTGCGCGGCTGTGCCCGCCCGAATACCTGCCCCAAGGTCAGCTGAAGGAGCTGTCCGCCCGCTGCGTAAACGCAAAGGTCTACGAAAATTTGGACGATGAAAGGGTGTTCGCGCAGGCTATAATCGACTTTTTGTCCGGCATGACGGACAAGTTCGCCGTAAAGGTTCACGGCGAATTGCTCTCCTACCGCGGCGCTATTTTTTAAAATGCTCTTGACAAGGCGGCTTTTTGACCTTATAATTTAGTTGACAAATATATAAGATTATAAGAGGTGAAATATGAATATGCTTGCAACTTTGCCGCCGTGGGGCATTGTGCTCATAGTTGTGGCCGCCGTCGTGGCGGTGTTTATCATCGCGCTCGTCATCAGCCTTATCGTCCGCGCAAAAAAGGAGAATAAGGAGGCCGCAGAAGGGCAAACCCAAAGCTCATCTTCCGCCCCCGCCGAACAGCCCGTTAAGGACGAAGCAAAGGCACAGACAGAGGAGCCCAAGACCGCACCCAAAAAGACGGAAAAGCCCAAGGCTGAGCCCGCCCCCAAGGCGGAGGAACCTTCCGAACCGGCTTATGCCGAGCCCGTAGTCGAAAAAAAGCCTGCTTCGGGCACTAAGGCCGTGAGCAACAGCGCTCCCGTCGCCGTGCAGGAAGAAGAACCTCCCGTTCAGGACGAGGAGGCCGATAAGGAGGAAGCTATGCCTGAAGATACCAAATCCGCAGAAACAACTCCCGAAGCCAAGCCCGAAAAGGCCAAACCCGCAAGCAAGACCTACCATGTGTCCAAGCGCAAGGCGGAAAACAAGTGGCAGGTAAAAATGGCGGGCGGCGCCAAGGCCATAAAGATGTTCAACACACAGGCCGAGGCGATAGACTTCGCCAAAAAGCTTGCCGAAAATCAGGAGGCCAAGATAGTCATCCACAAGGAGGACGGCTCCTTCCGCCGCCTTACATACCATAAGAAGAAGTAAAAAATAAAACCGCGGCGGGCGCACTTTTGTGCGCCCGCCGCGGTTTTAGTGTGCGTATTTTATTATGTCATTTCGATCGAAGTAGAGAAATCTCGGAGCATTAGCGACGGACAAAGGGGATATTATATTTTACCGCATTACAGGCTCCCTTGTGTAAAGGGAGCTGTCGAACGTAGGGAGACTGAGGGATTGTTAATTATAATAGCTGAACAATCCCCCCTTTAATCCCCCCTTTGCACAAGGGGGGCTCAGATATTGTTTTGCGCCGCAACTTAAGTTGCGGCGCTCATGACTTGCGGCTAATCCAAGACTTGCGTTAACTTTTTTAGTAGTACGATGCAACAATTTGGTCTGCGGGCAGGGGGGCGGATTTTTCTATCTTTTCGGCCATGAGTATGGGCCCCTCGCCGCGGTAGACGGCGTTGTATTCGTACCCTATTTTTGCGGTGACGGTCAGCCAATCCTTTGTCTTTACGTCTGAAATCAGTCCGTTGGTCTTAAGGGCAAACCCGTCGTAGGCGATGTCCGCCTCGCAGCAGGTCATAATGTAGCGGCCTATCACAATAAAGCCCTGCGGCACCTTTTTGGAAACCGCCGCCATGCCCTTGAACTTTACCGTCTTTCCTATATATGCCTTGGTGTTTTCGTTCAAATCGCGGTAAAAGAGGGCAAAGTCCCTGTCCTCAATCTCAATCACGGGCGCATCCATGTCGTAGGGCATGGGGTCGATAATGTCGTCGAATTCGGCCTTGCCGCCGATATATTCGTATACAATGTCGGCACGCCTCGTAATTGCGCGCACGACCTTGTGGAAGTCCTCCTTTTGCATCTCGCCCTTGAAGCGGTTGAACACCACCATCTGCGTCATGTAAATCTTGTCGTATACAAGTTGGCGCATGTTTTGGTTATAGTTCAAAAAAGTTCCCGCGTCAAAGAAAGTCATCATTTGGTTTATAACCCAACTTTCGGGCATGGCGTCAAAGAAGTCCTGCAACATCCATGTGCCGTTGTACTCCACAATAACCCGCTCCGCCCTGTACTTCTTTGTAAGGTAATTGAGCGTGTATTCGTTGAGGTGTTCCTTGTCCTCAATGGTCTCAACGGCAACATTTTTAACGGCGAACTTCTTTTTGTCGTACTCCTCAATGCCCTCTTCGCAGATGAGCAAGAGGGTGCGTTCGCCGTTCTCCATGCGTGGGTCCTCCAAAGTTTCCTGAATAAACTTTGTCTTGCCGCCCTCCAAAAATCCTAAAAATAAAAATACCGAAACGTCCTGCATAAGTACCTTTTAATAAATAAATTGCGCATAAATGCGCATGAATTGCACTTTCGGTGCATGAATTGCCGCCATAGCCTTGTCCGTCGCTACCATTGTCATTTCGAGCTTGCCGAGAAATCTGCGCAATATGCGCGACAATGGTAGCTCCGAGATTTCTCCGCGTTGGTCGAAATGACAAGGCTATGAGCGCATAAAATGCGCGGCTTCGCCGCGCGTTGTGGCATAAATTTATGCGCCGTCGGCGCACGCTACTCACTTTAACTTTTTTGCTGTTCAGCAAAAAAATTTCACGCCGCCTTGTAATCAGCTCGACCTGAGTGACTATGAAAAGCGGCATTTCACGTGCCGCAGGCACATTTCACACGCGGCATGACCGCGTATTTCACTCTCTTTGCCGATTATTCGGCAAAGAGATTTGTCAGTTCTTCCTCATCAAGCGTGCTGCCTATTACGCACAGTCTGCCGGTGTAGAGGGGTGCGCCGTGGCGGATATCGATTTCGCCGGGCACATAGTCAAAGTGCAGCCACTGCCCGTCTTCATCCTCAACAATGCCCTTTGCGCGCAGAACTACGCCGTAGGTCACCGCGTCTGAAAGCTTAGAAAGCTTTTCCTTGAGGTCGCTTTCGGTGAACTTCTTGCCCGTCTCTATGCCCCAACTTGTGAACACTTCGTCGGCGTGATGGTGGTGATGATGCTCGTGGTTATGGTCGTGTCCGCAGCCGCACTCTTCGCCGTGTTCGTGGTGGTGTTCGTGCTCGTCGTCATCGTCGTCGTGGTGATGCCCGCAGCCGCACTCCTCACCGTCGTGGTGATGATGCTCATGCTCGTGTTCATGCTCATGCTCGTGCTCGTCATCTTCGTGATGATGGTGGTGTTCGTGCTCGTCCTCAACTTCCTGAGCAAGTTTTGCAAGCTCGTCGGCGAGGGTGGAGGTGTGTTCCATTGCGGAAAGGATTTCCTTACCGCTCAGCTTCTTCATGTCGGTGGTGACGATTGTAGCCTTAGAATTGTGGCCGCGCACAAGTTCAACGGCCTTTTGCAGCTTGTCCTCGGATACGAGGTCGACATGGCTGAATACTATGCAGGCGGCGCTCTCTATCTGATCGTTGAAGAACTCGCCGAAGTTCTTCATGTACATCTTGCATTTGTTGGCGTCGACCACCGTCGTCAGCGAATTTATCTTCGCGTCGGCAAGGCCTGCGCGCTCTACCGCCTTTGCCACGTCAGAGAGCTTGCCCACGCCCGAGGGCTCAATTAATATCCTGTCGGGGTGGTAGGTCTCGTCCACCTGCTTCAATGCCTTGGCAAAGTCGCCGACGAGCGAGCAGCATATGCAGCCGGAGTTGAGTTCGTTTACCGTTATGCCTGCCTCCTGCATAAAGCCGCCGTCAACGCCTATTTCACCGAATTCGTTTTCAATCAGCACAAGTTTTTCGCCGGCGTACGCCTCTTTTATGAGTTTTTTGATGAGCGTAGTCTTGCCGGCGCCCAAAAAGCCCGAAAAAATATCAATCTTTACCATGAAAAATTACTTCCTTAAAGTTTTAATTTCCACTATATTATATAACCACAAATAAACAATTGCAAACAAAAAATGCCCGCGGCATTACGCCGCGGGCACAAACGTTTGTGAATAATTAATAAGGAGTGCACCTAAATTAAATTATTCAATGGCTATATACGAGCTTTCTATCTGCTTGGGTTGTGACTTGGGCACGCATACTGAGAGTATGCCGTTGTCGTACTTGGCCTTGATGTCGGCCTGAGTTACGTCGTCGCCTACATAGTAGCTCCTCGAGCAGCTTTCGGAAATCTCTTTCCTTACATAGTGTTTCTTGTTGTCTTCTTCCTTACTTTCCTTGCTTGCGCTTACGGTGAGGTAACCGTTTTCAAGCGAAACTTTTATCTGATCCTTGCTGTAGCCGGGCATTTCGATATCAAGTTCATAATTGCTGTCGGTCTCCTTGATGTTGGTCTTGAGGTCATGAACTTCATCAAAGAATACGGGACGGAAGAAATCGTCGAATGCGTCAAATAAATCGTAGTTGTTATTTCTTTTTTGGATGCTATAGTTTTTCATAAATTTAATCTCCTTAATCGCAAAATTTTATTAAAACGTTGCGGGAGTCTTTTTTATGGCTTCCCTCTTGGGGAGGCTCTTTATGGCTTCCTATTTCGTTCACTATAATTATAACGCTCATTTAAAAGTTTAAAACGCATGTTTTTAAAAAATTTAATATTTTTTTGTCTCGGCAAACTCCGCTATTTTAAAGGGAGTGAAGTTCACGCTTCACGTGAGTGAAGTATGCGGTCTAAACTTTAGCTTCCCCTTAGTTAAGGGGAAGTGGCGCGGACGCGCCGATAGGGTTTGTAAAGAAAGAAAAAACCCTTCAGTCGCACTTTGCTAACGCTCCGTTCGGCAGCTCCCCTTTTAAAAAAGTGGAGCCTATAATGTTGTTTTGCGCCTTCGGCGCAGAATGTTGGGTGGTATCCTTGTCATCTTGAGTGGAGCGAGTGTAGCGAGCGCAATCGAAAGATCTTGTTTGGTTTCATATCAAGCAAGATACATTCGACTTCGGGCTAACGCCCTCCGCTCAGTATGACTCCCCTTTGCCCGTCGCGGCCATTGTCATTTCGAGCTTGTCGAGAAATCTGCGCAATAAGCGCGACAATGGTAGCTCCGAGATTTCTCCGCGCCGCACCCTGCGGGTGCTTTGGTCGAAATGACAATGGTAGTCACAACACGTTCAATTAAACATAATTGCACAATATTCACAATAAAATATGTCATTTTATAACAAAACTGCGGCTATATTACATTTTAAAATTAACATAAGAAAATTTAATATATTAATTTTTGTATGGGGCAGGGTATATTTTTCTGCCGATATGGGTATCAAAAGCGGGCAAAAAGTCAATATATTGTGGCAGAAGAGGGGGTCGTCCACCAAAATGTGCAACCGATAAAAAAGTAGCAAAAAATAGGGCGTTTTCGGGGCAAAAGCGGGCAAAAAACCGTAAAAAACCCGCAAAAAATTGCCTTCAAACAGTTGACTTATGGAAAATATTATAATATAATAGTCGAGCGTGTTGAGAGACGTGCGTATAGGGATGAGGCGTAAAGTTACTTTAAATTGCCCTTTGAAGCTGCGGGCGATAGATAATTTACGCTGACAAATGTAGGGGCCTGACCCCTGCGACTAACCGTGGCTTTACTTTGTTACGCCATAAAAATGGCGTTTTTTGATGTTAAAACCGCGATACACACGGATAAGTTGACGCGACTTAAAGAAATTTTTGTTAGTATAAAAAGGAGTAAACAAATGGCAGGACAGAAAATCAGAATCAAACTTGTAGCTTACGACCATGAACTCGTAGACCTCGCTGCGTCGAGAATAGTCGAGACCATGAAGAAGAGCGGCGCTAAAATATCGGGCCCCATTCCCCTTCCCACCGAAAGAGAGATAATCACCATCCTCAGGAGCCCTCACAAGTACAAGGACAGCCGCGAACAGTTTGAGCAGAGAACTTATAAGAGAATCATCGACATCTACACCCCCAACGCAAAGCTTCTGGACACCGTCCATCTCCCCGCGGGCGTAGACATCAAAATCAAGCTCTAAGTAACCAATCCACGATACTCTACGGCTCCGTGCCGACGCTGTGCGTCTGATGAAATGCAATCTTCGATTGCGTGAAATACAAGCAAGCTTGTATGAAATGCCGCCTCGACAGGTCTTTTCAATTGACTTTTAAAATGGCGGAGTGAAATGGAGGTGCCCTCCGTTGAGGTGAGAAGTATTTTTAAAAATTCTTCCGCCACAACGCACACCGCGGTGTGCATTTCACGGCGAAAGCGCAGACTTTCGTCATTTCACGGCTGCGGGCAACCGCAGGCATTTCACGCGATGCCAACGGCATTGCATTTCACCTATTATATATAAGGTGTACGGCGGCGCTACTCGGATACGCGGTATCAACGGTAAAAAATAAATCGGAGGATCTTTAACATTATGATTAAAGCAATCATCGGCCGTAAAGCGGGCATGACCCAAGTGTTTACGGCAGACGGCAAGGTAATACCCGTAACCGTCATCGAGGCAGGTCCCTGCCCCGTCGTCCAAATCAAAACTGTAGAAAAAGACGGCTATGCCGCTTTGAAGATCGGTTTTGACAAGACGAGCGAAAAGGCTTTGACCAAACCGCAACTCGGCCAATTCAAAAAGGCCGGCGTCGAGCCCTGCAAAGTGCTCAAGGAATTCAGGCTTGACGACCTCTCTTCCTATGCAGTCGGCGGCGAAATCAAGGCAGACGTATTTGCAGCAGGCGACAGAGTGGACGTTCACGGCGTAACCAAGGGCCACGGCTACAGCGGCGTCATCAAGAGATGGAATCAGCACCGCTTAAAGGAAACGCACGGCGTCGGCCCCGTACACAGGGAGCCCGGTTCCATGGGCGCAAACAGCTCGCCTTCAAGAGTATTCAAGAACAAGCACCTCGCAGGTCAGTACGGTCACGAAAACGTAACCATTCAGAACCTTGAGGTAGTAAGAGTAGACGTTGAAAGAAACTGCATACTCATCAAGGGTTCCGTTCCCGGACCCGACGGCAGCGTCGTAACCATCAACGATACCGTTAAATAAGGAGGACTTACAAAATGCCCAGCATTAAAGTATATAAAATGGACGGCACCGAAGCGGGCTCCATGGAGCTCTCCGAAAAGGTTTTCGGCGCCGAATACAGAGAGGAATTAATTCATCAGGCGGTAGTTACCCGCCTCGCCAACGAAAGACAGGGCACAAAGTCCACCCTCACCCGTACCGAAGTTCGCGGCGGCGGCCGCAAGCCTTGGCGTCAGAAGGGCACGGGCAACGCCCGTCAGGGTTCCATTCGCGCTCCCCAATGGATAAAGGGCGGCGTGGTATTCGCACCCAAGAGCAGAGATTTTTCCAAGGGTATGAACAAGAAGGCTAAGGCAGCCGCTCTTGTATCCGCCCTTTCCAAAAAGGTCGCCGACGGCGAGCTCGTGGTAATCGATCAGCTCACCGTTGCAGAGGGCAAGACCAAGGAGATGGCCGCATTCCAAAAGGCCCTCGGCCTCAACAAGACGGCCGTGGTCGTAATGGACAGCGCCGACGAAAAGGTCATCCTTGCGGCAAGAAACCTTGAAAAGCTCTCCACCCTCCCCGTGGAACAGATCTCCACCTACGAGGTAGTGGCAAACGCAAAGGTTGTTCTCACCAAGGCGGCCGTACAGAAAATCGAGGAGGTTTACGGAGAATAATGTTAGCCCAAGACATCATTATAAGACCCCTTCTCACAGAAAAGGGATACGACGGCATCGCAGATAAGAAGTACACCTTCATCGTTGCAAAGTCGGCAAGCAAAACTCAGATCAAGGATGCGGTTGAAAAGCTCTTCAAGGTAGACGTTGAAAGCGTAAACACCGTAAACTGCAAAGGCAAGCTCAAGAGAATGGGCAGAAACGCGGGTTACACCCCCGACTACAAGAAGGCCATCGTTCAGCTCAAGGCTGATTCCAAGACGATTGAGTTCTTCGATTCGTTATCCTGACAGGAGGTTTAAAAAATGGCAGTTAAAAGATATAAACCGACATCCCCTTCCCGCCGTTTTATGACGGTCTCCGCCTATACGGAGCTGACGGGGGATAAGCCCGAAAGAAGCCTTCTTCACGATAAAAGAAAGACGGGCGGCAGAAACAACACAGGCAAGATAACCGTTCGTCACATCGGCGGCGGCAACAGAATCAAGTACAGAATAATCGATTTCAAGCGCAATAAGGACGGCATCCCCGCAACGGTCAAGTCCATACAGTACGACCCCAACAGGTCGGCCAACATCGCCCTCCTCGCATATGCCGACGGCGAAAAGAGGTACATCCTCGCTCCCGTAGGCTTAAACGTAGGCGACAAGGTGCTCTCCGGCTCCACGGCAGACATCAAGGCGGGCAACTGCCTCGCCCTTGAGGATATCCCCGTAGGTACCGTCGTTCATGCAATCGAACTTCAGCCCGGCAGGGGCGCTCAGATTGCAAGGGCAGCAGGCATCTCCGCACAGATAATGGCAAAGGAAGGCGCTTACGCCACCTTAAAGATGCCCTCGGGCGAAATGCGCCTCGTATCAATAAAGTGCAAGGCTACAATCGGTCAGGTGGGCAACCTCGAACATGAGATAATCCATCTCGGCAAGGCGGGCAAGACGCGCTATCTCGGCGTGAGACCCACCGTCCGCGGCTCGGTAATGAACCCCAACGACCACCCTCACGGCGGCGGCGAAGGCAAGTCCCCCGTCGGCCACGCAGGTCCCATGACCCCTTGGGGCAAGCCTGCTCTCGGTTACAAGACAAGAAAGAAGAAGAACACCTCTTCCAAGTATATCTTGAAGAGAATCAACTAATAAGCGGAGGATAGAAAATGTCAAGAAGCGTCAAGAAAGGGCCTTACTACGAAGAAAGGCTTATGTCGAGAATAGAAGCAATGAACGCCTCGGGCGAGAAAAAGGTCGT
>CALVPX010000012.1 GCA_944354265.1 uncultured Clostridia bacterium
ACCTTTAGCTCAGTTGGTAGAGCAACTGACTCTTAATCAGTGGGCCGCGGGTTCGAGTCCCTCAAGGTGCACCAAAAAAGAAACGGCAGTTTTAACTACCGTTTCTTTTTTTGGTGCATTTTGTAAAGTAGGAGTCGAACTGCGTAGCGGCATTTGAGAGATAAAGGGAGAGGGATAGAATAATTAACGCCGCCCGCTCGGTCGTCGCCACAAACAACGCTTTTTAGGCAATGATATTTTATCATTGCCTATTTTGCTATGTTGTGGCTCATCTTCCCAAAAATTTCGGTCGTAAACTCCCTGCTATTTTTGGGAGCCCTGTTATTTGTGCATTGCCAAGGCTCCGCGCGCAGCGTGGAAACGGCAATCCCTCAAGGTGCATTATATGCCATAAATATTTATATTATTTAGTATTTTTATTTTAACTTTTCATCATAGTGATACGATTCATGCTTTACTGCACCGCAGTTTTGACAGATATATGTACTATTTACTTTATGTCTTTTTACATAATTCGTCCCTACCGTTTGCTTAATTGTACCAACATGAGTAGCCCCGTCATAAACCTCTGCAACATCAACTTCTTCACTCTTAGTAGCATATACACCTAAAACCTTATCTTCACTTGAATATATTGTGAACGCATTACACATTCCACAATTGCTACAGTATTCTCTATATAACCAAAAAGTGGGATAGCAAAATATAGCTATAATAGCGCCTGAGATAAAAGCATACCAAATCGTATGCATATCAATAATATCAACTCGGCGTATCAATATATTAATTTCATGCAATAAACCGTTTTCAGCAAATCCGAGAAACCCAAAAAATTCCATTAAATACAAAACAAGAGAAACTATGCCAAGAATTATCAATATTGCACGCAAAGTTCTGTCGAATATATTTAATTTTCTTTTTAATTTCTTTTTCATTAATACCCGAGAATACATTGCGCTTATCGAATTTTTTGTAACGTTATAAAGTGTAAGTATTCCTGCAACAATAAGAATAGGAAAAAATGCAACCCATAAAAATGGTGATGAACTATATTGCATTATTGAATTATTAAAATTTGAAGAATCACAACCCCTTCCAATAAACGCTACGCCCAAAGAGAAACCTATGAGCATTACATAGTATATAATCCTGCGTTTTAACATACTGTCAACAATTTTTTGCGCTTCTTTTGGCCAAGTACGTTCATTTTCTTGAACATTTTCAAATTTTGGATCCACTTCACACCTCCACTTAACTTTAATAATATCTTTGAATATACTGACTTTTGTATATTCAGTTATGATTTTAGTATAGAATATTCTATAAGTCGAGTATATTTATAGAATTTTCTATAAAATAGTATATGTGGATAATGAGTTTAAAGACATTCTTAAAGAATTCCTGTCAGAAAACAATCTCACTCAGAGTGAGTTTGCAAAGCAGATAGGGGTAAAGCAAAGTCAGGTAAGCGAATGGTTGAGGGGTAAGGCAAAGCCCGGCTATGATACATTACGCAATATATCGTTGGCATTTCAAATATCTGCCGACTTCTTTCTAGGTCTTATCGATAAATATTGAATATTTAATATTTAAAAGTATAGGTTTGCGGGGGCGCATTGCAAATGCGCCCCCGCCGCTTTGCTTATGGACATAGGCTTTTTTGGTATGCGCTACCGCGGGCGCATTTTTTTGTTTTGTATCTTGAAAGTGGGTGAATTTGGCTGTATAATGGAGGTGAGATAAATTTTTTTGAAATTTTAAAAAAGTGGTGAGTAAATTTGCATTTGCGGCCGTCTAATAAGTGAGAGGTGGAAAAAAGTGGCACAATACGAAGATAAGAGCGCAAAACTTTACGACCGTTTTTTGGACGGCGACATGCGCGCGCTTGAACAGCTTGTAATTGAATACGGCGACAGCCTTACAAGGTTTGCCTACTGCATAGTGAAGGACGACGCTGCGGCGGAGGACGTAACGGCCGATACGTTCGCCACGCTCGTTATAAAGCGCAAAAAATTCCGCGGCGATGCCAAATTCCGTACATGGCTGTATGCCGTGGCGCGGAATGCAGCAATCGATTACCTGCGCAAAAACGGCAAAAACAGCCCCTTCACCGGGCTTGAAAACGTTCTTTACAGCTCCTGCGAGGACGACGTGATGAACAGTCAGCGCAATCAGGTGCTGTATGCGGGCATGCAGAAACTGCCCGAAAGTTACAGGCAGGTGCTGTGTTTAAGCTACTTCGACGGATTTTCCGTCAAGGAGATGTGCCACATTTTAAAAAAGAGCGCCAAACAGGTCTACAACCTTTTATCCCGCGCCCGCTCCGCCTTAAAAGATATTCTTGTAGAGGAGGGATATTCTTATGAAAACTTCTGAACAGCGAATGGACGACATTTTAAAGCGCGCCGACCAAAAGAGCGCCGAACGCGCCGTCCGCAGCAAGCGCATAAAAATAATTTCTATAACGGCGGTGTTCCTCGTATTCATACTCGCCGTAAACTTAGTCCTTTTTATACCCTACAACAAGAGCCTGCCAGACCTGTCCCGATTTGCGGACAGCCAATACTATCCCTTAATGCAGCAGCTCAATCCCCTGACCTACCGTGCCACGAGTTACGACAATAACTTCGACGCATGGTTCGGCGATATGTTCGACGGCTTTAATTCTGCCGCTCCCGAGGGCGGTAACACGGGTGCCGCCGAAGATCCCGGCGCCGTGGACGGCGGCTATGTAGAGGTTACCGACAATCAGGTTGCGGGCGTAATAGAGGGCGACCTGTTCAAGCGCACTTCAAGCCATATCTTCTATCTCTCTGATGACGGCGGCTACAAAATCAGCGCCTACACGATAGAGGGTGAGGACAGCGCCCTGTGCGGTTCACTCACTATAAACGCCGAGCCGCGCACCTACTTCAGGAGCGGCGCAGAGATGTATCTGAGCGTCGACGGCGACAACATAACCGTGTTTGCTCCCGTGTGGTCTTACGACTATTCGCGGCTGTACACGGCGGCAATATTCGTCGATTCGTCCGACCCGCAGAACATGGAGGAGATTTCAAGGATTTACGTTTCGGGCGAATATATATCCTCGCGAATGGCGGGGGAGGACTTGTTGCTCGTGTCCAACTTTGCCGTGCGCATCAACCCCGATTTCTCTGACGAAAGTCAGTTCGTGCCGCAATATGGCGCGTTGAACGACTTAAAGAGCCTGACGATGGACGAAATAATTCTTCCCGAAAGCGCCAACTCGGCGCGCTACACGGTCATCTGCCGCATGGGCGGGGACGGCACGCTCAAGGGTCACGTCGCCTTTCTCTCCTTCTCAGACGAGGTGTATGTCTCGGATGAAAATATCTTCGTCACCCGCAGCTATATGCAGGAGCAAGAGGTTGATGGCGTGTCGGTAAGTTCGGCCCGCACCCGCATTTCCTGCGTGTCCTATTCGGGCGACGGGCTGACTGTTGCGGGCAGCGCCGACGTCAACGGCACGGTTCTCAATCAGTATTCCATGGACGAAAGGGAGGGCGCCCTGCGCGTTGTCACCACGGTCGACAAGGTCGTGACGGAGGAGCGCGGCGACGGCACAATCTCAGCGGCACTGTTCGACAACGCCGCTCTCTATGTGGTTGACCTTGAAAACTTTTCTGTCATCGCCTCGCTTGAAAATTTTGCCCCCGACGGCGAGGAAGTTACCTCCGTCCGCTTTGAGGACGACATTGCTTGGGTATGCACTGCGCGCATAATAGAGCTCACCGACCCCGTGTTCCGCATCGACCTTTCCGACTATGACAATATCACCTACACCGACACGGGCACCATATCGGGCTATTCGTCCTCGCTTGTGGACTTCACCGACGGCACTCTTTTGGGCATAGGCTACAACGACGATCTCGACTTAAAGGTTGAAATTTACGAACAGGGCGAGGACGGCGTGCTCTCCGTCTGCAAGTACGAGCGCGAAGCCGAATTTTCAGATGAGTACAAGGCTTACTTCATCGACCGCCAAAACGGCCTCGTCGGCCTTGAAGTTTACGATTGGACGACGGGCGAATGTCAATACATTCTTCTGCACTTCGACGGCTACACCATTCAGCCCATGCTGACAATACCTTTTGACAGATGGAATGAAATCTCCGATCTTGATGTCACCCGCGCCACCCTCATCGACGGCCGGCTGTACGTCATCTCCTGCAGGGGCGGCAATCCCACCCTGTACGTTGAGCAGCTTCCCGGACTTGAATAATATTAATGTTAAATGGTGAGCGTAAAATTAATAATTGCGGCGCAGGCATTCATGCCTGCGCCGCAATTACATTATTGTAGGCTCCTTTGTGTAAAGGGAGCTGTCTTGCGAAAGCGTCAGCGGGAGCAAGACTGAGGGATTGTTCAGTAAAGAAAATAAACCCTTCAGTCTCCCTGCGGTCGACAGCGTCTCGCCAACGGTAAGGATATCCGTTGGCTCGGTCACCGCAAACGCGGAGACGAATGCGTTTGCTTCTCTCCGTGCGGACAAACAATAGATAACTATTGTTTGAATAATTCCGCACTCGTCCTTTTAAAAAAGGGGAGCCTAATTTTTATTACTTTTCGCACTTGCGGTGTGTAATTAAAAATTTATTGCTGTGGCTTCAAAGCGCATTTTTCAGCGCTCTATCAGCTCGTACTCGTAAGTCACGTTGCCGTTTTCGTCCGTTACGGGCGTAACGTAGTAGCTCTTCGCGTCCCTGCCGCTGCCCACGCGCAGGCGGAGTATCTCTTTGCCGCGCACGCTTTCGCGTGTGAAGTAGAAGGCCTCCGTCTCGCCGTGCTTAGTGGTGGTCATCTTGGCTTCGGTTTCGCCGTCTTCGTCCTCATACTCAAAGCTACTGCGCTCCACGCATCTGCCGTCGCGGTATATCGAGTAGCTGTATTCCTGCTCAACTTCGCCGCGCTCTTCAGAGTAGCTCTGCTCTACAAGCATGTATTCGTCTGTGCCGAGGTCGACGTAGAATTTGGTTTCGCTTTCGCTCTCGTCGCGCTCGTTTTCCACTTCGCGCCCGCCGCGTATGTCGTAGTCCACGCCCTCAATCACCATTACGCCGTCTATGGAGTAGGCCTCTTCGTTGTCGTCGCGGTCGTCCCAATCGTCGTCATCGTCAAAGTGTCCCACCTGAGTCAGGTTGTAGTGCATCTGATAGGTGTGGCTTTCGCCCTCAATGTCGCTGTAGGTGAAAATGGTCATGTGCTCGTAGCCCTCGCGGTCAGACGACTGTTCGGTTATCTCAAATGCGCCGTCGCTGAGAAGGCTGTCTACAAGCGTCATGTACTTATCGAGCTGTGCAAATTCGCCGTCGGCAGTGCCGTCCGTTGCGTCTTCATATGGCGTGGGAACGGGGTCCTGCGGCGCTTCTTCGCCCTGCTTTTCGGATGAAATTATCATCCCTGCCGAAGCGGCGCTGAACGCGTAGATGGAAGAGGTGGTGTTGAGTTCGTCAAACTTTCCGCCGTTGTTGCCTATGCCGCCCTCTGAATTGTTGGTGCAGCCTGCAAGGGCAAAAGAAGTTGCTATCGCCCCCGCCGTGATAAGACCGATAAATAATTTTTTCATGATAGTTCCTCCTGAAATTTATGTTGCAAAGCCTTAATTTTTGCGGCTTTCACTTATAAAACAGCGCAAGGCATGAATTTTGTTGGCGAATTTTAAAAAATTTTTTTTGGGTATTGACCGCGCCCGCCGCAGATGTTATCATTATTATAGAAATTACAATTAAATTTGCGCAAAAATTTTTATTTTATCCAACAAATTTGCCGCAAAAATTGTTTATTAAGTGGAAGGGATATGAACAAACTCAAGCTTGAACGGTACATAGAGCGGTTGAAGAGCGGCGACAATTCGGCCTTCGACTACATTTACGAGCAGACCAACCGCCCCGTGTACTTTTCCGTGCTATACATAGTGCGCGACAAAATGTACGCCGAGGACCTGTTGCAGGAGACCTATGTCCGCGCCATAACCAACCTCGGGCAGTATAAGGCGGGCACAAATTTTTCGGCGTGGCTGATAACTATTGGCAAATCGCTCGCGCTCAACCACATAAAAAAGTATAGGCGCGAGGTGTTCACCGATTTCGACGGCGAAAGTTATAAATACGGCTCCCAAGAGACCGACCTTCCCTACATCTTCGACGTGGCGGCAAAAATCCTTGCAGAGGACGAGTACGAAATTTTAATGCTCTGTCAGGTGGCGGGCTACAAGCGCAGGGAGGTGGCCGAAATGCTCTCCCTGCCCATAGGCACGGTGACGTGGAAGAACAACGAGGCGCTGAAAAAATTGAAAAATCATCTTTTAAAGGAGGGCAGTCAATGAAAAATTTAAAAAAATTGCTCAGGCAGCAGAGCGGCGACATACTGCCCGACGAAAGAGTAAAGGACAACATAAAACTTGAGCTCGGCATGGGTGAAAAGGTGCCCGCGGCTCAGACTGCGAGCGGCGGAACGATAGCCGTGCGCAGACGCAACATAATAATCGCGGCGTGCGCGGCGGCCCTCGCCATAATAATAGCGCTGTGCATAATCCTGCCCTCGCTTGGCGGCGGACAGTCGGGCGGCAATCCCGGTTTGCTCGACGGCGGCTCCGACAACGGAAAGTTCGACGAGATTACCGACGCCGACTCCTTCTATGCTTACGGCGCGGCCTCGATAGGGGCGGTGCTCTCCACGCAGGGCGGTTCCACGCAGACGGCGGCAACAGGCGCGGCAAAGGCCTCGGCCGTAACGCTCGCAGCGCCCTCGCAGGAGGAGATGGACACCATAAACCGCTATATGGCGCTCGTCGAAAGTCTGCTCTCCGAGGGCGACATTACGGGCACGGCAATCGAGGGCAATGGTCAATATCAATACGGCATGACCGTCAGCTACAGCGACCTGTTGGGCAACTCCGTGTCCTATGTAATGTATTACGACAAAATTTTCCGCGGCTCCCACACCGACGGGGACGAGAGCGAGAGCAACTATTCCATAGACGGCGTCCTCGTCGTAGATGGAGCAAGCTACCCCGTTTCGGGCAATTACACAACCGAGAGCGAGGAGGACGAGGAGGAAACCTCCCTCTTCTTCAGGGCGTATACCTCGTCAGACCGCCTGTCATATATCGAAGTCAGCCGCCAAAGCGAAAACGAGAGCGAGGACGGCCAAAGCGAGAGCGAGGTGGAGTATGTCTACACCGTCTATTCGGACGGCAGAGTAGTTGAGCGCACCCGCGTCGAGTACGAGAGCGAGGAGGGCGAGCTTGAACTGCTGATGACCATTGAGCGCGACGGCGTGCGCGAAAGCCTGACCTTTGAGGACGAAACCGAGGGCGGCACGCGCATAATAGCCGTGCGCGGCAATATCGACGGCGAGAGCGTGTCCTTCAAAATTTATGTGCGCGAGGGCAACTATCACTACGTCTTTGACGACGGCACCTCGTCCGACTTCGACCGCTATGACGGCGATGATGACGACGATGATGACCGCGATGACGATGATGACCGCGATGACGACGATGACGACGACCGCAGGCGGCGTTCAGTCGCCTTTGTATGAAATAGGGGAGGGGGAACATGGTAGTTTTGATTGGCGGCGCCTCGCACACGGGCAAAACGCTGCTCGCTCAGCGCATGATAGAGCGGTATAAATTTCCCTGCCTGTCCATCGACCTCATAAAGATGGGCTTAATCCGCAGCCGCGTAACTTCCCTCACGCCCGTCGACGACGAGGCGCTCAAGCCCTATCTTTGGAATATCGTCAAGGAAATCGTAAAGACGGCGGTCGAAAACGGGCAAAACCTCATTGTGGAGGGGGCATATATTCCCTGCGATTGGCAAAAATACTTCAACCGCAAGTACCGCGACGAAATCCGCGCGTACTTCATAATAATGAGCCAAAATTATATAAAGCGCCATTGGGCGGAGATCGTCTCCCACTCCTGCGACATAGAGTACCGCCGCAGCGACGATTTTTCGGCATACGTCGCCCTCAGCGAAAACGCCGAAAATTTAGCCCTCTGCAAAAAGTACGGCACCAACATAATCTTTATCGACGGCAAATACAGCGTTCCCGTGCCCGAACTGCGGCGCACATAGCCGCGCGGCAATGTCGGCGGAAATAATAGCGGAGAAAAAAATAATAGCGGCGGGGCGGACTTTTTAAGTCCGCCCCGCCGCTTTACTACATGCAAAAAATCTTAAAGTCAATCGAGTAAAGAAAACAATTCGTTTGCATCTATTTCAAAAACGGTCAGCAAATTGACTATGTCATAAATGCCCGGTTCCGTTCTTCCCTGTTCCCAATTTGCATAAGTGCTGACAGCGATACCAAGCTTTTGGGCGACTATCTTTTGTGACAGTTGCCTTTCCTGCCGCAATTCTTTTAATTTTAAACAGAAGGATTTTTTAATTGTTTCAACCCTGTTTTCTTTTTGATTGTCCATATTCACTCTTTTGTTTTTTATATAAATAAGTATACCATCAGAATAGCTGAAATAGCTTGGCAATAGCTAAAATAGCGATTATAATAATGTAGAAGAAGCTGTTTTAGCTACAGATTAAGGAGATTTATATGGAAAATAATGGCAAGTGCTATATGTGCAAAAAATTTATAAGATACTATACCCGCGGAAGAATACAATTCAATCGCACAAAGTACGGGTGGTGTGGTGAAAAACGTTGTTCTGTAAATAGTATGGAAAGCTGTTGCAAGTTTAAATACAGAGTGCGCACTAAGAAGAGTAGGGAGGCCTTGCAGCTGTATTTAAGCAATTTGCTGACTGAAATTGGCGCAATTAAAATGTTGCTTGAGGAGGAGAGGGATGAAAACGTGTAAAGGCTGTGCTCATTGCTACGCTATCTACATGCAGTGCGCTTGGCGATATTATAAGACTAGGACATACTACTGCGCGGACAGGGAGGAGTTGTTAACGCATTTTACCCCTTGTAAAAAATGGCGGGGCAAGGTGCGTGATTTCGACGTTTCCCCCGAAAGATTGACGGCCGTGCAGGCAAACATTGCACAAATTATTCAACTTTTGGGTTAATAAAATTGTACAACAAAGGCGGGGGGCGCAACCTTTGGGTTGCGCCCGCTGCTGTAAGTTATGAGCGCCGCAACCTCGGTTGCGGCGCGTTTACAACTATGAGTTGCTTTCGTAACGTTATGATTGCCTTTTTCTTTGGAAAAAGGCAAGTTAAGGTAAAAATTTTTTAAATGTCATTTCGACCAAGTGCGCCCCTTTTGTCATTTCGACCAACGTGGAGAAATCTCGGAGCAGAGCGACGGACAAAAGGGGTGCATAACATGACTGCGTTCACGCAGATTTCTCCGCTGCGGCGCGATGCTTCTCGTGTGGCGTAATGACAACGCCACACTCGGTCACCGCTCGCACGTTGTTAGGTGCTCGCTCATCTCACAACGCGCAAACAGTGGGTGCCCACTGTTTGAAGAACATCGTTGTTCGTCGGTCGACATGACAGGGAGGGGGTGGTTGTCGTTCCGCTCAGTATGACGTTTGAGGCGATATTATTTTATATCCGCATTCGGGAACACCTTTTGTGCGCGCGGCGCTTGCAATGCGCCGCACGCGGTAGTATAATAAATTATATTAAGGTAAATAAATGCAAAGGTGATATCATGATCTATGACTCAATGGAAAAGCTGACAGGCAATACGCCCCTTGTGGCGCTTAAAAATTATTCAAAGGCAACGGGCGCGGGCGCAAAAATAGTGGCTAAGGTAGAGCTGTTCAACCCTGCAGGTTCCGTCAAGGACAGGGTGGCGCGCAACATGATAGACGCTGCCGAAAGGAGCGGCGCACTCAAAAGGGGCGCAACTATCATCGAACCGACGTCGGGCAATACGGGCATAGGCCTCGCCGCCATAGGCGGCGCGCGCGGCTATAAAGTAATTCTTACCATGCCCGAGACCATGTCCGTCGAGCGCCGCAATCTTATAAAGGCGTACGGCGCGCAAATTGTCCTCACCGAGGGTTCAAAGGGCATGTCGGGCGCCATTGCCAAGGCGGAAGAACTTGCGCAGTCCATAGAGGGCGCCTTCATTCCCGACCAATTCTCCAATCCCGCCAATCCCGAGGCGCACTATAAGACGACCGGCCCCGAAATATGGGAGCAGTCGGGCGGCGACGTCGACGTGTTTGTCGCGGGCGTCGGCACGGGCGGAACCATAACGGGCGTGGGCAGGTATCTGAAGGAGCGCAACGGCAACATTAAAATTTTCGCCGTCGAACCTGCCGGCTCGCCCGTGCTGTCCAAGGGATATGCCGGCCCCCACGGCATTCAGGGCATAGGCGCAGGCTTTGTGCCCAAGGCGCTCGACACGGGAATATACGACGAAGTTCTGACCGTGACAGAGGAGGAGGCGTACGCCGCCGGCCGTCTTTTGGGCGCAACCGAAGGACTGCTCGCAGGCATATCCTCGGGTGCGGCGCTGCACGCTGCCACGGTACTTTCCAAGCGTTCGGAGCTGTGGGGCAAGACCATCGTCGTCCTCCTGCCTGACACGGGCGACAGGTACCTTTCGACTCCGCTGTTTTGTTAAAGTTATGAGCGCCGCAACTTATGTTGCGGCGCGTTTACAGTTTAGAGTTGCTTTCGCAACGTTATGATTGGCTTTTTTATTAAAAAAGCCAAGTTGACAAAGAGGGGTGGCGGGCAGGCCTATGTAAAATTTTGCAGGAAGGGGCAAAACTATTTGTCTTTGATAAAACTTGTGATATAATGAAAAGGTAAAATACACAAGGAAGGTTTACCGATGAACTACAGAGAGGAATCATTAAAAAAACAAGCCGAGTGGAGGGGCAAAATCGAGAGCGTCTGCCGCGTTCCCGTCGGGAACCGTGACGAACTTTCGCTTGCATACACCCCCGGCGTTGCCGAACCCTGCATGGCCATTCATGCCGATGTTGAAAAGTCTTTCGATTTAACGAGGCGGTGGAACACCGTTCCCGTAATAACCGACGGCACCGCCGTTTTGGGACTCGGCGACATCGGCCCCGAGGCGGGCATGCCCGTAATGGAGGGCAAGTGCGCGCTGTTCAAGGCCTTCGGCAATGTGGACGCATATCCCCTCTGCATAAAGAGCAAGGATCCCGAGGAAATCATTAAGACAATAAAACTTCTCTCCGGCTCCTTCGGCGGCATCAACCTTGAAGATATCTCCGCTCCCCGCTGCTTTGAAATTGAAACGAGGCTCAAGGAGGAGCTCGATATCCCCGTCTTTCACGACGATCAGCACGGCACGGCCATTGTCGTCGCCGCGGCTCTGACAAATGCGCTCAAGCTCGCAGGGAAGAGCCTTGAGGACATAAAGATAGTCATCAACGGCGCGGGTGCGGCCGGCATATCCATAGGCAAATTCCTCCTCAAAATGGGCGCGCGCAACATCATCATGTGCGATAAGTTCGGCATAATTGCCGAGGGCGACCCCTCGCTCAACTCCGCCCACAGGGAAATTTCCCTCGTCACCAACAGGGCTAAACTTACGGGCACCCTCGCCGACGCCATGAAGGGCGCCGACGTGTTCATCGGCGTGTCCGCCCCCAACGTCGTCACTCCCGACATGGTAAAGAGCATGGCTGCAAAATCCATTCTTTTCACCATGGCCAACCCCGTTCCCGAAATCGCCCCCGACCTCGCAAGGGAGGCGGGCGCATACATAGTGGGCACGGGCTCTTCGCAGTACCCCAATCAGATAAACAACGTGCTCGTCTTTCCCGGTCTCTTCCGCGGCGCCTTGGACGTCCGCGCAAGGACGGTAAACACTGAGATGATGATAGCCGCCGCAAGGGGAATTGCCTCATACGTTCCGCCCGAAAAGCTCTCCCGCGAATACATTCTGCCCTACGCCTACGACAAGGGCGCGCACGAGTGCGTGGCCAAGGCCGTGGCTCAGGCGGCAATAGAGTCGGGCGTATCCAAACTGTACAGCAAGTAATTATTTTTAAAAATAAAGGGCGCGCAAGCCATTACGGCTTGCGCGCCCTTTTGCGCTATAATTTATATTTATTGCATATATAAATCGTCGTCGGAGGGAGGAACAGATTTTTTATTGCTCCTGTTTTTGACGTCGTTTTTCTTTGTGGCGTAGAAAGTTACATAGCCTATCGCAATCAGTACGAGCAGCACAATTATCAGTATTATTATCACCGTCTGCATGTCGCTGCCGTATGCAAAGCTCTCCGTGCCCGATGAGTGCTCAACGTCATCCTCTGCCGAGAAGGTGTACGCCGAAAGCGAACGGCCTATGGCATAGCCCTCAATCTCCTGCCCGTCTACCGTGCAGGAAACTTTGTAATAAACGTCGTCCAAAAGCTCGCTGTCCGCCTTTTCGCTGACGGTAAGCAGCGTTCCGTTGGGCACGGAATTTATGGCCGTGGCGTCGCACGCGTAGGGGCGGGAATATATGGCCGCCTGCCCGCGGGCGTATGCCCTCGTCATGTCGTTTTCAGGCGGGGTGTAGCTTGCGCTCTCAACTGCCGAAGTCAAGGTCAGGTAGCAGCTGCTCTTGCCCTCTTCGTCGGTTATTAAAACTATCGTGGCGTTGCCCACCTCGGCAAGCGCCATTCCCGTGCGGTCGGCAAGCAGCCTCTCGGTTCCCTCCGCCTTGAAGGTGGCGCCAAGCTCGGTCAGGTCTATCTTTGTGACGTATGTCGGGTTGCCGTCGTTCGTCTGCGGGTGGACGGTGACCATGGAAATGTCGTATTCGCCCTGCAAAACTTCGGCGGCGTTGCCCGTCGAAATGTTGTCGGCGGCCGTCAGGTCGATATAGCTGCACTCAACGGGTATTGCGCTGTCCTCGTACAGCGAGTAAACTGCATTGTCGTGAAGCACATAGACGGTGTCGTCTATCTTTTTGAACTGCGAGCAGTTGCTGTCAAATATATTGGTGGGGGTGGAGCCGTTAAAGGCCATCACTGCAAAGCTGCTGCCCGACTGTGCATACAGATACATGTAGCCCGTGTTGGAGTCGGTAAGGGTGTTGGGCTGCGAAGCAAATATGTGAATGGCGGCCGAGATGCCCGCCTCGGTATACGAGTAAATGGAGTTGTCCGAACTCATAAGGTACAGCGTGCCGTTGTCGCCGTACTCAATGTCTGAAATCGTAAATGAACAGCTGACCTCCGTCAGGCGGTTGTCGCCGTATTCGTCGGGTGCGATGACATACAACACAGCTCCCGCGGACGTGTTGTCGGCAAAGGCCTGCGTGTCGCCGTTGAAGTCATAGTCGGCCAAATTTTCAAACTCAAGCTGACTTAAAAACTCCGTGGGATAAACGGTGGGCGCAGAGTCGTCGGCTGCGGCGTTGTCGGCCGTATACAGATATGCAGGCGCAAGGCAAAGCGCAAGCGCCGTTGTTGCTGCAATAAGTTTTTTCACGTTGAAAATTATACCACCTTTTTATAATATTGTAAAGTTTTTGCGCGCATTTGCCGCGCTATTATTTTTTGTTTGCACGCTCGGGTGTTTTGGTGTGTACATTTTAACTAATGCAAGTCGATAAACACGGCGAGCACACAAATTATTTTAAAAAAAGTCAAATTTATTTTTTAATTATGCACTTTTTGTCATATTTAGTGCGTTATAATACTTATGTAAACAAACAAATGTTCGCATATTTAAATCCAAAAGCCCGCCTGTGCGGCGGAGGTGAAAAAGGTTGACAAGCAAAAAACTGTTGAAATTTTATTTCAGGGCCGGCAGGCTCAACGACGCGCTCGATAATTTAATAATGCGCTCGGCCTGCGCCTCGGCCACGGGCGGCAACACGGTATTTTATTATGCCGATAAAATAATCGAGATTGTAGAGGCAAAGCGCAAGCTTTCCGAACTTTGGAAGTATCTCGACGGCGTAATGTCGTCCTTTAACGGCGAGGACAAGGGCATACTCTTGGGGTATGCGCTCTCCCGCGGCGGATACAACGGGTTGCCAAAGGACAGGGCCAACGCCGTCCGCAGGGTGGTGGTGCGGTTCATGCGCAGGGCCAAAAATCTGTCCGCATACGGCGAGGCGGTGGAGTTGGTAAAAAGGTACTATGCCCTCACGGGGCGGTAGGTCAGTCAAGCTTCTTCTTTCGCGACGACAAAAAGACGAGTATTATCGCCCCCGCCGTCAGCGACACTATTATGACTGCCGTGACCACGCCGCCGCTGTCGCTTTGGCTCTCATCCTCCTCGGGCTCCTCCGGCTCGGGCACATAAATTTCGTTGAGCGGGTAATCGTCGTTTGCCCCCTCAATATACCCGAACGTATCGCCGCACAGCACATAGGAGTAGGCCGTCGCGCCCGAATAATATGTGCCGTAAAAGGCGGCCTCCATTTCAATTTCGCCTAGGCTAGGCAGGGAGGAATCGCCGTCGCCGGCGCTGTATGTAATGGTCACGCTCTTGAACAGGTATGTGGCGGGGGGAGGCCCGTCCACCACAATGAAGTCGCTCTTTAAAACGTAGCCGTACAGCGCGCGGTAAATGCCCTCGTCGGCGGCGTACTGCACATAGTACCACTGCCCGTCGTCGCGCAGTATGCTTACGCAATATGTATAGGGCACGGCGAAGAGCGAGGTGGAAAGGTCCTTCTGCGTAAAGAAGTACGCCGTTGTCGTGACCGCCTGCGCGTATGCAGGGGTGACTGAAGAAGCTTCGGCAACCTTTCCCCCGCCGCAAAACGCCATCGCCGCCGCGCAAATTATTATAAATAATAATTTCTTCATACCCGCACATTATATAACTCTTTGTCAGTCGCAATGTGGGAGAATTTGTCGGAAAATATATGACTAAGCAGGAAATAATTCAAAGCATAGCGCGCATAGACGCAATACTTGCCGCCCGCAAAAAAAATGATAAGCTTGCCGCCTACAATTCGGGGCGCAAAAAGCACAAAAAACAGCTTGCCTTTCACCGCTGCAAAAAGCGCAACCGTTGGGTGTTCGGCGGCAACCGCTCGGGCAAGACGGAGTGCGGCGCCGTGGAGGCGATATGGCTTGCACACGGCATTCACCCGTGGCGCAAAAACAGAAAGAACGTGTTCGGGTGGGTAGTATCCCTCTCCCAACAGGTTCAGCGCGACGTGGCTCAGAGCAAAATACTGCACTACCTGCCGCCCGAATGGATAGTCGACATAACTATGCTCTCCGGCCGCAAGGACAGCCCCTCGGGCGGGGTGATAGATCAGATTAAAATAAAAAACGTGTTCGGCGGAATATCCACGATAGGCTTTAAAAGTTGCGATCAGGGGCGCGAAAAATTTCAGGGGAGCTCTTTGGACTTCGTGTGGTTCGACGAGGAGCCCCCCAAGGACATCTACGAGGAGTGCCTCATGCGCGTCATGGACAGGCGGGGGGACATCTTCGGCACCATGACCCCATTGAAGGGCATGACCTTCATCTACAACGAAATTTATTTAAACCGCAAGAACAATCCCGAAGTTTGGTGTCAGTTCATGAGTTGGGAGGACAACCCCTTTCTCTCCAAGCAGGAAATAAAGCTTTTGGAGGGCGCCTTGGACGGCCCCTCTCTGGACAGCCGCCGCTACGGCAAGTTCTCCTCGGGCGAAGGCCTCGTCTATCCCGAGTTCGACCCCGCCGTCCACGTCATCCCGCCCTTTCCCGTCCCGCCCGAGTGGCAGGACGCCATCTCCATCGACCCCGGACTCAACAACCCCCTGTCGGCGCATTGGTACGCCGTCGATTGGGACGGCAACATCTATGTGGTGGCGGAGCACTTCGCCGCGGGCAGAGATGTCGACTTCCATGCCCGTTCAATCAAGCATATATGCGGGTTAATGGGTTGGAAGAGCGACTCAAAGGGCAGGTACTGCGCCCTCATAGACTCGGCCGCAAATCAGCGCACGCTCGCCTCTTCCAAGAGCGTGGCGGAGTTGTTTTGCGACAACGGCATACTCGTCAACACCAACGTCAACAAGGATGTGTTTTCGGGTATATGCCGCGTTAAGGAGTATCTGAAGAGGGGCAACGGCAGGGCGGACATATACATCTTCGACACCTGCAGGAACATGATCGAGGAATTTTTGACCTACTCGTGGGGTTCGGGCGACAGCCCCAAAAAGGTGGACGACCACTGCATGGACGAGCTTCGCTATTACATAATGTCCCGCCCGCGCACGCCCGAGCGGGAGGAGCGCTCTCCCATCGCGCAGGACAAGGCGCGCCGCATTAGGCAGCTCAAAAATTCAAAGCGCAGAGAAAGTTAGCAGGCTCCCTTGTGCAAAGGGAGCTGGCGCGGACGCGCCTGAGGGATTGTTATCTTATTATATTAACTACGGCGGCTCCGCCGCCTACAATCCCCCCTTTGATCCCCCCTTTACACAAGGGGGGCAAGGGATACTTATCCGCTAATCTATTCTCTGCAGGCTCAAGTTCATTTTTTATATCAAGGAGGAAGCAATGCAAAGGGACGACGATTTGGAACAGGCGCTCAAAAAATGCGCGGTCGGCTTCGATACAAGCGAAACGGTGGAGGAATTCGCCGTGCAGGACGGCGAGCTCAAACTCGTCAAGCGCAAAGTCACCCGTCGGGACATTCCGCCCGACATTAAAGCCGTAAAAATGCTGCTCGACGGCAGGCCGGACGAAAGTACCCTCTCGGATGAGGAGCTCGCCGCCGAAAGGCAAAAATTATTAAAAATGTTAAAGGAGGAAGACTTTGATTGACAATGTATCCGCCGCCGAAAGGGCGGCAAAACAACTTGTGGAGGACGTAAAGGCAGACTTCGCCCGCAGGCAGGAGGAGCGCCGCACAATCGAGCGCGCATGGCAGCTCAACATGAACTTCTTGAGCGGCAACCAATACTGCGACGTAAACTCCTACGGCGAAATCGAGGAGGAGGCCCAAGGCTTCTTTTGGCAGACGATGAGGGTGTTCAACTACATAGCGCCCACAATAGACATGCGCTGCGCAAAGCTGTCGCGCATACGCCCCAAACTCGCCGTGCGTCCCGCAACCGACAGCGAGGACGACGTGCGCTCTGCGCGCATATCGTCGGCGGTGCTCTCCGCCGTAGCCGAAAGCTGCAACCTCGACGACTGTATCACCCGCGCCACCGTTTGGTCGGAGACCTGCGGCACGGCATTCTACAAAATCATGTGGGACAACACTGCAGGCAGCTGCCTTTCGGGCGGGGAGGAGGGCGAAATCCGCGAGGGCGGCGTAAAGATCGTGCCCGTGTCCCCCTTCGAAATTTACCCCTCGTCCCTCTCGGAGGAGAGCATACAGGGTCAGCCAAGCATAATACATGCCAAGGCGGTGGCGGTGGAGGACATATTCGCCGCCTACGGCGTAAAGCTCGCCGGCAGGGACATAGACGAATTTTCCCTCTCGCCCTACTCCGCGGCGGTGCACTCGGTCACCCGCGTCTCGCCCGTAAAGGCCGTGCGCCACGGCTATGAAATAGTAATCGAGCGGTACGAGCGCCCCACTGCCGACCTGCCCTGCGGCAGGCTGACCATAGTCGCGGGCGATGTACTTCTCTTCGACGGCGACCTGCCCTATATAAACGGCACAGGCGGCGGGCGCGGCTATCCCTTCGTCAGGCAGAACTGCCTCAATCTCGCCGGGTCGTTCTTCGGCGGCAGCGTGGTCGACAGGCTCATTCCCGTTCAGCGCGCATACAACGCCGTAAAAAACCGCAAGCACGAATTTCTGAACAGAATTTCCATGGGCACCATAGCCGTGGAGGACGGCTCTGTCGACACCGACGAGCTCATGGAGGAGGGGCTGACGCCCGGCAAAATTCTCGTCTACCGTCAGGGCGGCAACCCGCCCGAAATGCTGTCGCTCGGCTCCGTCCCCTCGGAATTTTCCGAGGAAGAGGACAGGCTCGTCGAGGAGTTTGCAAGGGTGTCGGGCGTGGGCGAGATTACGCAGAACGCCGGCTCCTTCAACTCCGTCACTTCGGCCACAGGGCTGCAGCTTTTAATCGAGCAGGACGACACCCGTCTGAACGTCTCGTACGAACAGATAAAGAGCGCCTTAAAATCGATAGGGCGGCACATATTGTGCCTCTACCGCCAATTTTCGCCTCAGCTGCGCGTAATGCGCGCCGCCCGCGACGGGGGCGGCGCGGGGCTGATTGCCTTCTCCGCCGCCGATATCACGAGCGACGACGTCGTATTGGAGGCCGACAGCGAAATAAACCTGACGCCCGCTCAGCGACGGGCTGTCATGTACGACCTCATTTCAAGCGGGCTCCTGACGGACGATGACGGCAGGATATCCGCGGGGGTAAAGGGCAAAATACTTACCTACCTCGGCTACAACGGTCTCGCCCCCGCCCGCAATTTGGAGGAGCTGCACCGCACCCGCTGCGCTGAGGAAAATCAGGCGCTCTTAAAGGGCGACGTGCCCGTAAAGGTCTACGACGACCACGCCCTGCACATAGCCGAACATACGGCATATATGCTGTCCAATCAGCTTTCGTCCGCAACCGAGGAGGCGTTTTTGCGCCACCTCGCGGAACATAAAAAACTTTTAAAGGAGGAAAAAAATGGATAACACCACAACCGACGTCCCCGTCACGGCAGAGGCCGCGGAAGCGGAAGTAAAGACTGAGCAGGCTGCGACAGGATTGGGGAAATTCAAGAGCGTGGATGCCCTGCTCGAAGCTTACAACAACTTGGAGGCCGAGTTTACCCGACGCAGCCAGCGCCTCAGGGAGTTGGAAAGAGCGGAAAAGGACGCCCCGCCCGCGCAAGCGGCAAGCGGGGAACTTCCCCCGCAGCCCGAGCAAACAGACACGCAGCCGCCCGCGGAGGTTTCGGAGGAGGTAAAGGCGCGCATAATCGCCGAATACCTTGCCGCCGCCGCGAAAAACAAAAGCGTGCCCCTCATTTCGGGCGGGGTAAACGTCCCCGCCAAGCGCAAGACGCCCTCAACCGTACGCGAGGCGGGGGCGCTCGCGCAACAATTTTTAAATAAAAGGAGATAAACATTGATTACATTACAGAACGCAGACGCGGCATTGAAGGAATATTACCTCGACGCCGTAACACAGCAACTCAACGAGGGCGTCTCGCCCTTCTTAAACGCAGTCGAAAAGAGCACGCAGTACGTCTACGGCAAGAACGCGAGGTGCGCGCTCATCAAGGGCGACATGACTAGGATTGTCACCGGCGACGAGGACGGCACCCTTCCCGACGCCACGGGCAACACCTATTACGACGTGACTCTGCCCCTCAAGAATATCTACGGCACAATCGCCATAACCGACAAGGCTCTGCGCGCCTCGCAGGACTCCTCGGGCGCATTCGTCAACCTTCTCAACGCCGAAATGGAAGGGCTCGTGTCGGACGCCAAGTCAAACTTTTCGCGCATGCTCTTCGGCGACGGCAACGGCCTCTTGGCCTACATAACCAAGGCCAACAGCACGACCAACTTCACCCTCACCTCGGTAAAGGGGTGGTATAAGGGCATGACGGTGGATATTGCCAAGGCAACGGGCACCGAGGCCGCAGTCACTGGCCTCAAGATAACCGCCGTCGACACGGCTGCAAACACCATAACCGTCACACCCGCCGTCTCCAATCAGTCCAACTACGTCGGCTTCCCCGTCGTGGTCACAAATTCCTACGGCAAGGAGCTCACAGGCCTTTCGGCCATCTTCGACGGCGCGACCCTCTACGGCTACACAAAGACGACTGACGACTTCTTCAATCCCTACATCGCCGCAACATCCTCGCTCACCGATGACGACATAATATCCGCCATCGAAACCATCGAGGAGCGCAGCGGCGGAAAGGTAAAGATGATACTGTGTTCGCACTCGGTGCGCAACAAAATTGCCTCCCTCTTCAAGGATATGCGCATAATCAGCACGCCCGAAGTCACTGCGGGATATACCGGGGTATACGTCAACGACGTGCCCGTCTATGCCGACAGGTTCTGCCCCGGCGACAGGGTATATCTTTTAAATCCCGACGACTTCGTTCTCTGTCAGCTGTGCGATTGGGAGTGGATGGAGGACGACGGCGGCAGAATACTCACCCGCGTTGCGGGCAAGGCGGCATATACGGCGACACTCGTAAAGTATGCCGAACTCATCTGCAAAAAGCCCTGCGCTCAGGGCATGATTCAGATAAGCGGCTCTTAAATTCCGCCGCCTCGGTTAAATACGCGCCCCGCCGTGCGGCGGGGCGCGCAATAAAGGAGGTAAAATGCAAGTAAAACAATTATTGGCAGACGTAATGCGCATGGTCGGAAGACCCGACGCCGCCGAAAGCTGCGAAAATTCCTCTTCGCTTTCGGCCGAAGTCACCCGCATGCAGCGCGCCATGCTGCTCTGCCTCAACGCCGTCGCGGACGAACTCGCCCGCGGATACTTCCCCGTCAAAGCCGCCGAAAGCCTCACTTCGGCAAGCGGCGAATATGCCTTTTCCTCGTTCGGCCACACGCCCTACCGCATACTCAAGGTGAAGAGCGGCGGACAGGAGATAGATTGGACATATCAGCCCTCAAAGCTCATCTGCGCGCAGACGGCAATAGAGGTGGAGTACGAATATGTGCCCAACGCCTTTGAGCTTACGGACGAATTTTCCTACCCCGACCCCGCCGTCGGCGTAGGCCTCGTGGCGTGCGGCGTGGCGGCAGAGTACATGCTCATAGTCGGCGACGTTGAGAGCGCGGGCATGTGGGAGAGCAGGTACCGCGCCGAAATCGACAGGCAGCTCTCCTTGAGGCCCGTCAGCGGGCGCGTCCCCATAAGGAGGTGGCTGTGAAGATAAGGACGACAAAGACAACGCACTATCCCCGAACAACTTCAAAGACGTTCGAAATTCTTTCGGACGAAAACTGCAACTACGCCGTCAACGCAAAAAAGAGTGGCGACGGCCTGCTCCCCGGCGTCTCCCTCGCCACGCAGACGACCTTTCCGTCGCTGCCGCAGGGCGTAAACAGGGCATACTATTCGCAGGGCAACGGCGCGCTGTATCTCTTGACCTCCTCGGCGGCCTACCGCATAAGCAAGGGCGCAAGCTCCTACACGTCGATAGCAACATCCCTTACGGGCAACCCCTTTTTTACCGACATGTATTTCAACGGCTATGCCGTAACGGTGTTCTGCAACGGCTACAGCCGCGTGATATATACGGGTCTTGCGCAGGATACCGCCACCGATACCAAGCGCTTCTACTGCGCCGCCGTGCACTGCGGCAGGTTCTTTGCCCGCGACTATCTCGACGGCTTCAAGCTGTGGTGGTCGGCTTCGCACGCGCTCGATTGGGAGGAGGGCATCTACGGCTGCGGCTACACATATCTGCCCGTCGAAGGGGGCGCCATCCTCAGGCTCTACAGCTACGGTGACCGCCTCATCGCCGTCCGCGAAAGGGGCATAACCGTCATACGCGCCTACGGCGACCCGCAGAACTACAAGGTGGACGCCTCAGCCAACTACATGACGGCCGACGGTATAATAGAGGACACCTGTGCCGAGAGCGGAGGCAAAATAATTTTCTGCACGGAGAGCGGTATATTCGCCTTCGACGGCTCGGGCATAGACAGGCTTGCAAGCTTTGCGGCCGAGGGGCTGTCTGCCCCGCAGTTTGCCGCGGCCTCGGGCGATATGTACTATCTCGTCTGCACAATCTCCACCCTCGGTTCGGGCAGAATGTACTGCTTCGACCTGTCGGAAAATTACGGTTGGCCCACCACATTGACCCCGCGCGCCCTGTTTGAGGGCCCCGACGGCGCATATGCCGTGTCGGGCAACGTCGCGTTCAAAATAGTTCAGTCGGGTCAGTCGCTGCAGTGGCTGTCGCTGCCCGTCGCCCTTGGCGGGCGCGCGGCTTACCTCAAAAAACTGCGCGCCTGCTGCGACGGCGACGTAAGCGTGTCGGTGTCCTCTCTCGGGGTGTCGCGCACCTTCTCGGGCAGCGGCGAACATGTTGTAAATATGGCGGGCGATGAATTCAAATTTACTGTCACAGCCTACGGCAAACTGCGCTCCGTGCAGGCGCAGGCGGAGGTATAGCATGGATTTTGACATAATCGACCTCACCGAGGAGGAGGCGGAGGCGCTCACCACAATACAGCTCAAACTGCTGCGCACCGCACAGCAGAACAAAAACGAGCTGTATCACAACATGCAGCGCGAACTTCAGGCCTATTACAGCATGTGCAACACAAACAATGTCTATCTCTCCTCGCTGTATACCGATAAAAAGGCGGAGCTCGAGGACGAGTTCGACTATCAGGTGGCAATTTTAAGGGAGCAGCTCATCTTCAACATGTCCCTCAACGAGCCCACCCACGACGAGGAGACGGGCGACGACGGCAACGACGATTCGGGCTACATCGTCGATTACGAGCTGTCCTATCTAGAACGGTACATTCAGGTCAGGGACTATTACCTCGCCATAGAGGACCCCGACGAGAGGCTTGCGCTCTACACCGCCGACACCGTCGCACAGAAGTACCTCGGTAACTATTACACAACGCTTTACAACTATCTCTCAACGTTCACACTTTAGATGTTGTATATTTACATATTAAAGGCTCCTGATTTGGGGGCGGCGCGGCATCTGCCGCGCCGCCCCTTTCGGCATCACCTCTTCCTGTCATTTCGACCAAGCCCGCCTTAGACGGGCGCGCGGAGAAATCCCCCAAACGAAGTCGTAAAAGATTTACAAAAGTTAAGTCATACTGAGCGACGAGCGAGGCGTTTCATAGCAATGTGGACATCCACATTGCGTGCCGAAGAGAGATGAGCGAGCACCTAACAACGTGCGAGCGGTGACCGAGTGTGGAGTTGTCCTTACGCCACACGAGAAAGAGGAACGTAAGTGACGGGCGAAGTCGAATGTATCCTGCAGGGCAAAAACCGAACAAGATGTTTCGACTGCGGTGCGCGCTATCGCTTGCACCTTCGCTCAACATGACAATGAACCCGCCCGCCCACCCATAATACCCCTTCGGCCAAGGCAACACTTGCGTTAACACGCTTTTTTGCTTTACTTTTGCCCGCAAATATTTTATAATAATTGTCATGAAGATTTCAGACGGCTGGAAGGATTACAAAATAATAGCCACGGGCGACGGCATGAAGCTAGAACTCTGGGGCGACGTGTGCCTTCTCCGCCCCGACCCGCAGGTCATATGGAAGAGCTCCTTTGACCTCTATTCCTACCCGGGCATAGACGCCGTCTACCGCCGCAGCTCAAAGGGGGGCGGCGCGTGGGAGAGGAGGAAGTCCTTCCCCGACGAATGGAACATAAGTTATAAAGATTTAACCTTTAAAATAAAGCCCATGGGCTTCAAGCACACGGGGCTCTTCCCTGAACAGGCCGTCAATTGGGACGCCATGCGCGCCGCAATCGAGCGCCAAAAACTTGCCCGCCCCGATAAAAAGATAAGGGTTTTGAACCTCTTTGCCTACACGGGCGGCGCCTCGGTCGCCTGCGCCAAGTCGGGCGCGGAGGTCACCCACGTCGACGCTGCAAAGGGCATGGTTGAGCGTGCAGGCGAAAACGCCCGCCTCTCGGGTATAAATTCGGGCATTCGCTATATAATTGACGACTGCGCAAAGTTCGTCGCCCGCGAAATCCGCCGCGGCAACTTTTACGATGCGATAATAATGGACCCGCCAAGCTACGGCCGCGGTCCCGGCGGCGAAATGTGGAAGATAGAGGACAACCTGTACGACTTTGTCGAGCAGTGTTCAAAAGTGCTCGTCCCCGACCCGCTCTTTGTGCTCATCAACAGCTACACAACGGGGCTTCAGCCCTGCGTAATAAGCAACATCTTAAAGCTGACCTTAAAAAATTTCAAGGGCACCGTTCAGGCCTATGAAGTGGGGTTGCCCACGGAGGAGGGGATCCCTCTGCCGTGTGGGGCAAGCGGCCTTTTCATCGGCGAATAAAAGGCGAATAAAATTTGCGTCGCAATACGGTGTCGCGCTGCGACAACTTTCGGTCATTTACGGCTTAGTAAACTCTCTCAAGTTTTCCTCGCGCTCCTTGTCTTGCTCGCAACTTTTATCCGCCGAGTGCGCAAAACTACGGTTTTGCGCGAGTTATTGGTGATTTTTTAGGTGTTTTCAGTATATTAAATGATTGCGCCTCAACGTCATACTGAGCGGAGGCACGAAGTGCCGTAGTCGAATGTATCTTGCTCGATTATAACCAAACAAGATCTTTCGACTTCAGGCGTTGCACGCTCCGCCTTTCGCTCAAGATGACAGGGAGAGAATAAACAAACACCTTTTGGAAATTCCATGTTTTTTATATTTAATAATACAAGCAAAGGTAAATTATGCTCGATAGCGATTTGGTAATACTTTACGAAGACAACCACATAATCGTCGTGCTTAAGCCGCAGAACGTGGCTTGCTGTCCCGATGAAAGCGGCGACGACAACCTTTTCGACTGCGTAAAGCGGTATATCAAGGTGACTTACGACAAGCCCGGCAACGTATTTTTGGGACTCGTCCACAGGCTTGACAGACCCACGGGCGGCGTCATGGTGTACGCCAAAACTTCAAAGGCGGCGGCGAGGCTGTCCGAGCAGATGCGCACGGGCGGGTTTGAAAAGCTCTACTTCGCCGTGCTCTGCGGATGTCCTTCAAAGCCGCGCGCCACGCTCGAAAATTACCTGCGCAAAAACTCGCTCAACAACATGGTGTACGTCTGCACTCAGACGGAGGAGGGGGCTAAGTTCGCCTCGCTCGAATACACCGTCCTTGGGCAGAAGGGTGCCCTGACCCTTGCTCAAATCAAACTGCACACGGGCAGAACGCATCAGATACGCGTTCAGATGGCGGCCATAAACTGCCCGCTCTACGGCGACATGCGTTACGGCGGCGAAAACGCCGTAAAGGGCAAGCTTGCGCTGTGGGCGTACTCGCTGCGCTTCACCCACCCCACCACGGGCGAAAAGCTGCGCTTCGAAATCGAACCCCCCAAGGACGAAAAGCCGTGGAACAACTTTGACATTAAGTTGTAAGTCATTTTAGTTGTCGTTTCAACTAAGCGGACGGGCAAGTTGTGGTAAAACATTATTATAGCCTCCACTTTTTTAAAAGGGGAGGTGTCATGCTTTAGCATGACGGAAGGGTTTGGCTTAAAAATAATTTACCGCAATGCCATACTGAGCGGAGTCGAAGTATCTAGTCGGGTCAAACCCGAACAAGATCTTTCGACTTCGTTCGTCACAAATGTTCCTCACTTCGCTCAAGATGACAGAGGAACCCACCCACCCCAAAATGCGCTTCGCGCTATAAAGCCACCGCGATAATGAAAGTTTAAAATAATTAACGTCGCAAGAGGAACCCGCCTTCTCACACGGCGATAGCCAAGACTTGCGTTAATGTTTTCCGTTAATTTTTCGTGAAAAGTTTGCTGCGCTTTTTAAATTGATTGACAACTTATTTATATTATAGTATTATTTGCAGTGTGCGCACGGGTTGCGCACCTCTTTCAACCCCAAAGTTTACAAGGTTAATATTTTATGAAGAAACTTAAATTATCATTACTCGCCGTATCCGCGGTCTGCGCCGTTGCGGCATCGGCAATGGCTTTCACTACAGTTGCGGCCGCCGACGACGACTACAGAAACGTAACCCTCAACGGTACGAATGTATTCTACACCGGCGTGGACGCCGCGTCCATTGCAACCGTCCGCCTCGACGACGACTCCGAGGATGGGTATACCGACTATACCGCCTTCCACATGAGCGACGGGCAGAGCGTCACGTTCCGCAAAAACCTCGCCTATAATTGGTGGGAAGCGGACGAAAACGGTTACGGCGTCAATAAAAAATTCGAAATGACCATAGGTTTTGAAGATATCTCCTTCTCAAGCTATGTTATAGGCTTCCAATCACAGCAGTATAACATCACCGAGGACGGCGTCTCTGACAACTACCTCGTGTTCAAGCCTTCGGACGGCGCGCTTGAGCTGTACATCTCCGAGAGTGAGGAGGTAGCAGAGGACGAGGAGCCCTCCGTAGTGCTTGAAGATTATTCATCCATAACCGTGGCCTTCGGTCAGTTTGCAGACGGCGACTATTCAATTCTCGTCAACGGCGAGGAAGAGGGACTGTTTGTAAACGTCCGCGAAAATTATGCCTCATATGTTTCTTCGGGCGATTCTGCGGCTACACCCATAACCTTCACCGTTCACTTCGACGAGTCCGCCGCAGACGACGCTGCGGTCGACATGATAATGTACTCCCTCAACGGACAGAGCTTTGAAGTTTTCGACGCCGAATACGACGACGAGGGCGCCCTCTCAGGCGGCACCATTCACGACGACAAGGCTCCCGTTGTCTGCCTCGACACCGGTCTCAACTACCTGACCTACGGCGACGAAGTGGACATCGACTACACCGTAATCGACGTCATTGCCTCCTCGCCGAGAAGCACGGTAAAATATTACGTTCTCACCAACGCACAGTTCAATTCTGAAGATTTTGAGTACAACAATACCGCCGACGAGGACGAGCTGTTCATGGAAGTCACCACTTCCTCCGACTACAGGCTGCTCCGCGATCAGTACACCTACGTTCCCGACCTCTCGGATAGCGGCGTGGTCGAAAATGAGCTCGGCTACAGCACCTACGGCCTCGTAAAGGTATGCCTGTATGTCAGGGACACCACCTCGTCGAGGGCGCAGACGGCCGACGTATTCATGGATTGGTACGTTCCCCAAGATTATAAGGTGGACATCTCCACCATAAAGGGAGTGGAGTCTACGGCTAGCAGCACCTTCATAAGGATGCTCGAGGACGCTCAGGGCGCGACCTATGCCGATGAAAGCGTAGTCGACCTCGAGACATATAAAGCTTATATCGCCCGTGTGCAGGAGGAGTATCAGGCAAAGATCGACGCGTACATCGCCGACGAAAACGTATACCCCGACGGCCTGCATGCAAGCTCGGAATCCAACCTCTACCTGCCCGATTTTTCAGGCTATGTGACCGATAACCTCGGCGGATATACCGACCTCAAGTACTCCATCTATTACAGGACGAGCTCGACGGGTTCGACAACCAACCTCGATTACAATGCCCTCGCCATGACCGTCTCCGAAGCGGACGTAACTTACCGCTTCACCATCTATGTCTCCGACGCGGCAGGCAACCCCATGTACTACCCCGATGAAAACGGCGAACTGCAGACCATTTCCACAGAGAACATTTGGGACGAGGACTTTGCAGAGCTGTTGCCCTTCTTCGAAGTGTCTGTCGACTACAGGGCGGCAACCGTTGAAGAGCCCGGCACTCAGTCGGTAGGCTATGTCGGCTCCACTTACAACTCCGCTTCGTTCGACATCAAGGGCGTCTCCGGCACATACTCGGCGACGTATAACCTGTATATATTTGACCGTGACGCCTTCTATGCCGCAACCGGCGTGGAACTGTCGTACAACGACGTGGTCGACAACGCCTATGCGCTCTTCTTCGATTCGTACGAGGACGAAAACGGCAACACATACGAAAACACAAGGCAGTACTTCACCCTCGTCACCGACGAGGAGGACTACGCAGATTACGAATGGAATTCAACCAACGTCACATTCGTTCCTCAGGATCCCTCCGAATTCTACGTCGTCCGCCTCACGTTGAAGGACACGGGGCTTTCAAATCAGATGACAGACAGCTTCCTCGTAGTGCGTGCGTCTGCACGCGCCGCCGAAATTTACGGCGAGGACAATTGGGTGCAGAACAACATCGCCTCAATCGTGCTGTTCAGCGTGGCGGGCGTGTTCTTCATCACGTTTGTCGTCCTGCTCATCGTCAAGCCCAAGGATAAGGGCGATATCGACGTCATCGCCGCAGACGTAGAGCAGAAGAAGGCAAAGAAATCTAAAAAGTAAGGGCTGCAAATTTGCATTAACTAAAAAGCTGCGGTGCGCACCGTTTGGTGCGCACCGCAGCTTTTTAGTGAAGTTTTGCGCCGCCACGCAAATTATAGCAAAAAATGCGCCTGCGGCGCAATACATTATTATAGGCTCCACTTTTTTAAAAGGACGAGTGCGGAATTATTCAAACAATAGTTATCTATTGTTTGTCCGCACGGAGAGAAGCAAACGCATTCGTCTCCGCGTTTGCGGTGACCGAGCCAACGGATATCCTTACCGTTGGCGAGACGCTGTCGACCGTAGGGAGACTGAAGGGTTTTTATTCTTCTTTACAAACCCTATCGGCGCATCCGCGCCACTTCCCCTTAACTAAGGGGAAGCTTATGGACGGTGTTTCAGAGTGCTGCACTTCCTAGTCCGACGACGTTCGCTTAGCTCGCTTCACTCAACATGACAGATGAGTCCGCCCTGTAAAAAATTTGTGCGTTTTGCACACAATAAATGGGCATAGGCCTTGCGTTTTTGTACAATATATGGTATAATAATTGGGATAATCAACTGCTATAATATCCGAATAATTTTCAATTTTACGGCGGGAAAACATGTCAGAAAAAAGTTACAACGCAAATGATTTAAAAATACTCGAAGGCTTAGAGGCCGTGCGCGTCCGCCCGGGCATGTACATCGGCTCCACGGGCGTCAAGGGTCTGCACCACATTCTGTGGGAGATTGTCGACAACTCCATCGACGAAGCCGCCAACGGCTATGCCGACCACATTACCGTCACACTCCATGCCGACGGCTCCGCCTCGGTCGAGGACAACGGCCGCGGCATGCCCACGGACATGAACACCAAGGCTCACATGAGCGGCGTAGAGCTCATCTTCACCAAGCTGCACGCCGGCGGCAAGTTCGACAGCGAAAATTACGCCTTCTCGGGCGGCCTCCACGGCGTGGGTGCCTCGGTCACCAACGCCCTCTCGGCGTGGCTCAAGGTGGAGGTCTACCGCAAGACGGTCTTTAGAATGACCTTCAAGAGCTACTACGACAAATCCAAAAAGAAGTGGATGTGCGGCGTTCCTGAAGCCCCGCTTGAAGATACGGGCGTAAAGACGGACAAGAAGGGCACATATGTGCGCTTCATGCCCGAAAAGGAGGTGTTTGAAACGGTGGAGTGGAACTACGACACCGTATCGAAGCGCCTGAAGGAGCTCGCCTTTTTAAATAAGGGCGTGCGCATAGATCTCATAGACGAACGCACCCACTACCGCGAGGAGGAAGTCACCGCCGACGACGGCGACACGGTGTTAAAGAAGGTCGCCCTGCCCAAAAAGGAGCCCGTCAGCTACAAGTACGACGGCGGCCTCGTCGACTTTGTAAGTTATTTAAACGAGGGCAAGACGGCCCTCTATTCAAACACGCTCTACTATTCAACCGTCAAGGACATTAAGGTCAAGGGTGCGGAGGCGGGCAAGATAAAGATAGAATTTGCCATCTGCCACACCAAGGACGACGAGGAGAGCCTGTATTCCTTCGTAAACAACATCTGCACCGTCGAGGGCGGCTATCACGAGACGGGCTTCCACAACGGCCTTTTAAAGGTCATCAACGACTATGCAAAAAACAACGGCGTGCTCAAGGCCAAGGATTCCCCCTTCATCGTCGACGACATAAAGGAGGGGCTTACCGCCGTGCTCACCGTCAAGATGAACAACGTCGAGTTCGAGGGGCAGACAAAGACCAAACTCGGCAATCCCGAGGTCAAGGCGCCCGTCGAGCAGGCGGTGGCAGAGGGACTCGCCTCCCTCATTTCTGCCCGCGGCAACAAGGGCGTGTTCGACGAGATAGCCAAAAAGGCAAAGTTCGCCGCCGACGACCGCATAAAGCACCGCGCCGAACGCGACATTGCCAAGGCCGCTTCGGACACCGACGATTTAAACCTTATCGGCAAGCTTGCCGCATGCTCGGGCAAGAATCCCGACATGAACGAGCTGTTCATAGTCGAGGGCGACTCTGCGGGCGGCACGGCAAAGCAGGCGAGGGTAAGGCAGTACCAATCCATTCTGCCCCTGCGCGGCAAGCCGCTCAACGTGCAGAAGAAGAGCGCCCTGCAGACCCTGCAGAACGAGGAGCTAAAGACTTTAATCTCGGCCATAGGCGCGGGCTTCAACAACTCCTTCGACGTCGAAAAGACGAGGTATAAAAAGGTAATCATCCTCTCCGATGCCGATCAGGACGGCCTGCATATACGCTGCATACTTTTGACATTCTTCTTCAAATACATGCGCGACCTCGTAAAGGCGGGCTATGTGTATATAGGCATGCCTCCCCTGTACAAGGTGTACAAAAAGGACATGGAAATCTACGCCTACGACGACACCGAACTCGACGAGGCCATAAAAAAGGTGGGCAAGGGCTATCAGATTCAGCGCTACAAGGGCCTCGGCGAAATGTCCGCCGAACAGCTGTGGGACACCACCATGAATCCCGCCACCCGCAACCTCATTCAGGTGACAATAGAGGACGCCTCCGCCGCCAAGGACGTCATTGAAATGCTCATGGGCGACAAGGTGGAGGGGCGCAAACAGTTCCTCGCGGAGAACGCAAACTTCAACAAAGTCGACGGGTTTATCGAAAAGGTAAACTTCAAGCGCGATGAAGGGGAGGCCTACGACTGATGGCACGAAAGAAAAATAACGACAATTTCCAAACGGCTATCCCTCAGGGCAATGTGTTCGTCACCCCGCTCGAGGAGGTTCTGCCTCAGGCCATGCTGCCCTATGCCGAGTTTGTCATCTTGGACAGGGCCCTGCCGAGGGTGGAGGACGGGCTCAAGCCCGTTCAGCGCCGCATACTCTACACCATGATAGAGATGGGCTTAACTCCCGATAAGCCGCACAAAAAGTCGGCGCGCATCGTTGGCGACTGCATGGGCAAGTACCACCCCCACGGCGACAGCTCGGTCTACGACGCAATGGTCAGAATGGCGCAGGACTTCAACATGCGCATGACGCTCATAAACGGCCACGGCAACTTCGGCTCGGTCGACGGCGACCCCGCCGCCGCCATGAGGTATACCGAGGCTAGGCTCGAGCCTCTCGCCTTGGAACTGCTGCGCGATATCGACAAGGAGACCGTGCCCTTTTCATTCAACTTTGACGACAGCCTGTTGGAGCCGGACATTCTCCCCGGCAGGTTTCCCAACCTCCTTGTCAACGGCGCCAACGGCATAGCCGTCGGCCTTGCAACCAACATTCCCACGCACAACTTGGGGGAAGTCATCGAGGGCGCCTGCGCCATGATAGACAACCCCAAAATCACCCTGCCTCAGCTCATGAAAATAGTCCCCGGCCCCGACTTTCCCACGGGCGGGTACATCATCAAAAACGAATTGGAGCAGGCATATAAGACGGGCAAGGGCAAAATTACCCTGCGCGCCAAGTACTCGGTTGAAAACGGCGAGGGCGGCAAAAAGCTCATCGTCATAACCGAACTGCCCTATCAGACCAACAAGGCCGAACTGCTCCGCAAAATAATGCTCCTCCGCGAGGAGAAGAAGGAGCAGCTCGCAGGCATTGCCGAAATTGTCGACGAGTCCGACCGCACGGGCATGCGCGCCGTCGTCGCCTGCAAAAAGAACGCCGACGTAGACGCCATCCTCGCCTACCTTTTAAAGTACACCGATTTGGAGTGTACCTTCGGCATAAACATGGTGGCAATCGCCGGCGGCAAGCCCCAACAGCTCGGTTTGGTGGAAATTTTAAAGTACTATGTCGACTATCAGCGCACCATTATCGTCCGCCGCACCAAGTACGACTTAAAGCAGGCCGAGGCCCGCTGCCATATCTTGGAGGGCCTTATAATCGGCGTGCACAACATCGACGAGGTGGTGGAGATAATCAAAAAGGCAGAGTCCACCCCCGACGCCCGCAGAAAGTTGATGGAGCGCTTCTCTTTAACCGAGCGTCAGGCTCAGGCCATTTTGGATCTGCGCCTCGCCCGCCTCACCAAGCTCGAGGTCACCAAGCTCGAAGAGGAGCTTGCCGAACTCAGGAAGAAGATAGAGGAGTACAGGGCCATTCTCGCCTCCAAGGAAAAGCAGATGGGCATAGTAAAGAGGGAGCTGCGCGAAATCAAGCAAAAGTACCCCTGCCCCCGCAAGTCGGTAATAGTCGACAGGGTCGAAGATATCGACGTGTACCGTCAGGACATAAAGCGGCCGTCGGCCGAATGGATTGCAGCAATCACCGCAAACGACTGCATAAAGTTCATGCAGAAGATAGACTTCGACGGCAAGTACAAAAAGCCGCTCTCACCCTCCTCAAAGGGCGATATCCTCTTCAAACAGACCCTGCCCTGCCTTTCGGACGGAGTGCTTTTGGGCTTCACCAACTACGGCAACGCCGTCAAGCTCGAACTCGAGCAGTTCTCCGACGTGGAGTTCCGCGGCGCGGGCATTAAGCTCAAGTCCTTCTACGACGCGGCAATGAACGGCGAAAAGATAATCAAGCTGTTCGACATAACGGGCGGCCTGCCCGAAGGCGACGTCATTTTCTTCACCAAGCAGGGCATGGTCAAGCGCAGCCAATGGTCTGAATACGGCCTGTTGAAGGCGGTATATCCCGCAATCAAGTTCAAGACGGGCGACGAGCTTGTAAACGTTGAAACCTTCGTCGGCGACGAGTACACCACCATGTGCTTTGTCACCAAGAACGGCATGTGCCTCAACGCCGCCACGGACGACGTGCCCTGTCAGGGCCGCATAGCCGCGGGCGTAAAGGGCATGCTCGTCGACGGAGACGACAGCGTGCTCTTCGCCACGCAGATAAACGGCGAGGGTGAAATAATAATCGTCACGGACAAGGGGCTGTTCAAGCGCGTAATCTCCTCGCTCATAGACCCCATCTCCCGCGGCAGAAAGGGCGTAATGATAACCGACTCCAAGTCGGGCGTGCTCTTTGCCGACTACGTCACCGTGCCCTATAAGCTTGCGGTCACCTCCGAAGAGGGCACCGTCACCGAAATCGACACTGAGGACATCCCCATCGACGCCCGCCCCTCAAAGGGCAAGCCCATGAAGAGCGCGGGAATAACGTCGGTAAAGTCGGTCTGCGCCCTCAAATACAAGTCCGAATTCCCCGACGGCAACATTCAAATGAGGCTTTAAAACTCAACCTGACTGCCCACGAGCGCCATGCGCGAAGTATGGCAATGTGCAGATGAAACTTTAACAGGCATATATATGCCTGTTAAAGTGTGAAATTCACGCTTCGCGTGAGTGAAGTTCCGCTTTTGCGGAGTGAAGTACCGCCCCACTCCTCACTCAAATTGACATTATCTCAGTGCGGTGTGAAGTTTTTTCGCGCAAACGCGAAAAAGTTGTGGTGAGTATCTATGCGCCGCAGGCGCACCCCTTTGTCATTTCGACCGAAGCGGAGAAATCTCGGAGCTGCCATTGTCGCGCTAATCGCGCAGATTTCTCGGAAAGCTCGAAATGACAATGGCAGCGACGGACAAAGGGGAGTATAATTATTTTTACCGCCACTTGCACTTTAAGTGCAAACTTCACAAAAGCGTTATGCTTTTACTTCACTGCGTGCAGCGCTACTTCACTTTGCGGCATGGCCGCAAAACTTCACTTAATTATCCACAGCCCAATAACCCCTAACGTTAAAGGAGTCCTTTTATGCTCAACAAATACATAAACGCTGCCGCCAAGCGCACCAAGGCGGACATAGTTTTAAAAAATGCAACCTTCGTCAACACCCTCACGGGCAAAGTGGAGGAGGGCGACATCGCCATCACTGCCGACCGCATAGTCGGCATTGGCAGCTACGACGGGCTCAAGGAGTACGACATGTCCGGCAAGTATGTCCTGCCCGGGTTTATCGACAGCCACGTCCATATCGAAAGCTCCATGCTCGCCCCTGAACCCTTTGCCGAGCTCGTGGTGCCCCGCGGCACAACTACAATAATCGCCGACCCGCACGAAATAACCAACGTCTGCGGCATGGCGGGCTTTGAATACATGGCGGAGGCAGCCAAAAATACCCCGTTGGAGGTGCACTTTCAGCTGCCCTCCTGCGTGCCCGCAACCCCCTTTGAAAACAGCGGCGCAATACTCTCCGGCAAGGACATTGAGGCCAACATATGCCGCAACGAAGTGTTCGGACTCGGCGAATTCATGAACTTCCCCGGGGTCATAAATGCCGACCCCGACGTCATCAAAAAGTTGGAGGCGGCTCACGCCGCAGGCAAAATAATCGACGGCCACGCCCCCTGCATACTCGGCGACAGCCTCAACGCCTATCTCTGCGGCGGCATAGTCACCGACCACGAGTGCGCCACCCCTCAGGAGATGGCTCAAAAGGCCGACCGCGGCGTGTACGTTCAGCTGCGCCACAGCTCGTCCATTCACGACATAGCCGCCAACTGCGCGGCAGTCAACGCGGGCAACATGCGCCGCTTTATCATGTGCACTGACGACCGCCACGCCGCCGACCTCAAGAATAAGGGTCACATAGACGACGCCCTCCGCACGGTGGTAGGGGCGGGGCTCGACCCCGTGTGGGCGGTTACCATCGCCACGCTCAACGCCGCCGAGTGCTACAACCTCAAGTGGAGGGGCGCCATAGCTCCCTATTACTTTGCCGACCTCGCCGTCGTCGACAATCTCACCGACTTCAACGTGCAGTGCGTTTTCAAGAACGGCGCCCTCGTGGCCGAGGGCGGCAGGCCGCTGTTCGATACCTCCAAACGCTACCTGCCCGCCGACGTCCTCAATACCGTCCATGTCAATCCCTTAAAGGCAGAAGATTTTGTGCTTAAGCTCAAGGGTGAAAGGGCCAAGGTGATGACCGTCAATCCCGGCAACATACTCACGGGGTGCGAGGTAGTGGATGTAAAGAGTGAGTGCGGCGACGTCGTTCTCCCCGATAATATTTTAAAGCTCGCCGTGGTCGAAAGGCACAACTATACGGGCAATATAGGAAAGGGGCTCTTAAAGGGCTACGGCTTCAAGGGCGGCGCCATGGGCATAACCATCGCGCACGACTCGCACAACATAATCGTGCTCGGCGACGACAACGCCGCCATGGCAACGGCCGCCAACAAGCTCAAGGAAATCGGCGGCGGCATGGTGCTTGTAAACAGCGCCACGGGCGAGGTTGACTTCCTTAAACTCGAAGTGGGCGGGCTGATGTCCGCTCGGGACGCCGACTATGTCATAGAGGAGAGCGAGCGCCTGTATAAAAAGGCCTACGCCATGGGTGTGAACAAAGAGCTTGCCGCATTCATGACGCTTGCCTTCCTGTCCCTCGCCGTAATCCCCCACGTCAAGCTGTTGGACACGGGTTTGTTCGACGTCGACAAATTTGAGTTTACCGATATAAATGCATAAATATACTGCGGTGCGGCAGATATACTGCGGCGGGCGCCCCTCACGGTGCGCCCGCCGCAAGTTATGTGCGCCGCGGACGGCAGCCCGCGGCGCTCACGGCTCCGCCGTGTCATACTGAGCGGAGCGCAGGGAACGTAGTGACCGCAGCGCAGTCGAATGTATCTTGTATGGATTAAACCGAACAAGATCTTTCGATTGCGCTCATTTCATTCGCTCCACTCAAGATGACGTGATTGGAATTATAATTGGCGCGGATTTTAATTTTTTCATATTTTTTACAAAAAAGGCAAACAAACGCGTTTACAACGGCGGCAAAATGTAGTACAATTATAAAGGATTAAAATAGCGTCATTGTGCAATCTCGGCACAATGAATTTTTTAAGTAAAATATAAGGATTTTAAGGAAAGCGATAATGGGACTTTTCAAGTACATTGCAAATGCCGACAGCCGCAGGGCTTTAAGAAAGCTCGACAAGCAGGCTAAGATAATAGAGGGGCTCGAACCCAAGTACGCCGCCATGAGCGACGAGGAACTTAAAAGTCAGACTTTAGTCTTAAAGGAGCGCCTCAAGAACGGCGAAACTTTGGACGACATTCTGTACGACGCCTTCGCCGCCCTGCGCGAGGCAAGTTGGCGCGTGCTCAAGATGAAGCACTTCCACGTTCAGATAATCGGCGGCATATGCCTTCATCAGGGCAGAATTGCAGAGATGAAGACGGGCGAAGGCAAAACGCTCGTCTCAACCCTCCCCGCTTACCTCAACGCGCTCACGGGCAAGGGCGTCCACATCGTCACCGTCAACGACTATCTCGCCCGCCGCGACGCCGAGTGGATGGGCAAGGTGCACAAATTCATGGGGCTTACCGTCGGCATAGTCGTGCCCGGCATGGACGACAAGGCCAAAAAGGAAGCCTATCAGTGCGACATTATCTATGCCACCAACAACGAACTCGGCTTCGACTACCTGAGGGACAATTTAAAGACCTCTATCCCCGCCATGGTTCAGCGCGAGCTCAACTACTGCATAATCGACGAAATCGACTCGATTTTAATTGACGAGGCGCGCACCCCCCTCATCATCTCGGGCAAGGGCGGCGAAAGCTCGCAGCTGTACGTCGACGTTGACAGGTTTGTCCGCACCCTTCACGGCGGCTTCGACGACGACAAAAAGGCCGCCGAATCGCGCGTGCCATACCGCAAAAAGAAGGGTCAGGAACTTACAGAAGAGGAGCAGAAGGTAAATGATCAGCTCACCGCCATCTTGAAGGATATGGAGAGTTGGGACTATATCATCGATCGCAAGGATAAGTCGGTCACCATAACCGAAAACGGCGCCAAGAAGGCAGAGCGATTCTTCAACATAAAGAACCTCGGCGACATTGAAAATGCCGACCTCAACCACCACATTCAGCAGGCTTTAAAGGCGCACGAGCTGTTCATCCGCGACGAAAACTATATCGTCACGGACGAGGGCGAAATAATGATTGTCGACGAATTCACCGGCCGCCTCATGGTGGGCAGGCGCTATTCGGACGGCCTCCATCAGGCTATAGAGGCCAAGGAACATGTAAAGGTGCGCGAGGAGAACAAGACCCACGCCACCGTCACCTTCCAAAATTATTTCAGGCTTTACAACAAGCTGTCGGGCATGACGGGTACCGCCAAGACCGAGGAGGCCGAGTTCAGAACCATCTACTCGCTCGACGTTGTGTGCATCCCCACAAACAGACCCGTTCAGCGCATAGACTATCCCGATAAGATCTTCGCCACGGTGGAGAGCAAAAAGAAGGCCATAGTGCAGGAGGTCATCGACCGCCACGCCAACGGTCAGCCCATCTTGATTGGTACCGTAACGGTAGACAGGTCGGAGGAGATCTCCCGCTTGCTCCGCCGCAACGGCATAAAGCACAACATACTCAACGCCAAAAACCACGCGCGCGAGGCGGAAATCGTAGCGCAGGCGGGCAGGTTCGGCGCCGTCACCATCGCCACCAACATGGCCGGCCGCGGCACGGACATTCTGCTCGGCGGCAACCCCGAATACCTCGCCAAAAAGCGCATGAGGGAGGAGGGCTACGACCACGACATGATAGAGGTGGCAATCTCCTATGCCGACCGTCCCTTCACCGAGGAGGAGCAGGCGGCAAGAAAGCGCTATGCCGACCTCTACGACATGTATAAAAAGGAGACCGACGCCGAAAAGGAAAAGGTGATAGAGGCGGGCGGCCTGTGCATAATCGGCACCGAGCGCCACGACTCCCGCCGCATAGACAATCAGCTCCGCGGCCGTGCCGGCCGTCAAGGCGACCCCGGCGCCTCGGTATTCTTCATCTCGCTCGAGGACGACCTCGCCAAGCGCTTCGGCGGCGAAAAGCTCAAGTCGATCTATTCCACCCTCATGGACGAGGACGACTGCCTGCAGTCCAAAATGCTCTCCCGCTCGATCGAGAACGCGCAGATGGCCATCGAGGGCCGCAACTTCAGCGCCCGCAAGCACACGCTGCAGTACGACGAAGTAATGAACGAACAGCGCAAGCTGATATATGCCGAGCGCTTAAACGTTCTCCGCGGCGGCGACGTCCACGAACAGATGCTCAAGTATATCCCCGACTATGTGGCCAAGGTCGTGCGCGAGACGGTGAATACCGACGCCATGCCCGAACTTTGGGACGAGGAGGCCTTGAACGCCGCCCTGAAGCAGAGGGTCTACCCCGACGAGTGCACCTTTGAAATCACCCACGAAATGCTTGAAAAGTGGGACTACGAGTACGCAATCGAAAAGATCTCCAAGGAAGTCACCAAGGCCTACGAACAGAAGATTAAAAATATCGCTCAGGAGACGCACGGCGTAGTCGACTACCATCAGGTAGAGCGCAACGAGCTTCTCCGCGCCGTCGACAGAAATTGGATCGACCACATCGACGCCATGGATCAGCTCAGAAAGGGCATAGGCCTCCGCGGCTACGCGCAGCAGGATCCCGTCATCGCCTACAAGCAGGAGGGCCATGAAATGTTCGACGAAATGACCGAGCGCATACAGACGACCACAATTTCCCGCCTTCTCAAGGGCAAAATCGTGCGCGTGCCCGCACAGCCCGCCCGTCCACAGCCTGCGGCAAGCCGTCAGGCTGCACCCCGCCCGGCACAGCCGGCAGGGCAGGCTCCCGCACAGGAGGGCGGCACAACGCCCGCGCCTTCAACCCCCGCACAGGGTAACGGCAGCTTCGTGCCCGAAGGCACCCGCATTCACAGACCCAATAAGGACGACAAGCAATAATGTTTAAAGCAGACGATTACAGGCTGAGGCTCAAGTCGCTGTCAGATACTTTGGCCGAGGCCAAATACGCCCTCGACATAGACAATCTCGGCGGCAAGCTTACCGAGCTCAAGGCCGAACAGGAGCAGCCCGAAGTGTGGGGCGACCTTGAAAAATCCAAAAAGATAGGCCGCGAAATTTCCTCAATCGAGGGCAAGATGACCGCCTACGAAAAGGGCGAAAAGGCCATTGAGGAGGCCAAGACCTTCGTCGACCTCATAGAGGAGGCGGACGACGAAAGCCTCATCCCCGAACTCGAGGACATGATCAAGACGGCCGAGGACGACATAGAGAACATGCGCATACGCGCCCTCTTGAAGGGCAAGTACGACTCCAACAACGCCATAATGAGCCTGCACGCAGGCGCAGGCGGCACCGAGGCGTGCGATTGGACGCAGATGTTATATCGCATGTACTGCCGCTACTGCGAAAAGCAGGGCTTCAAGGTCACCGAACTCGACCTTGAAAACGGCGACGAGGCGGGCATAAAGTCGGTCTCCTTCAAGGTCGAGGGCGAAAACGCCTACGGCTTCTTAAAGGCCGAAAAGGGCGTCCACCGCTTGGTGCGCATCTCCCCCTTCGACTCCAACAAGCGCCGCCACACCTCGTTCGCCTCTGCCGAGGTCATGCCCGAAGTCGACGACGACAACGAAGTCGTCATCCGCGACGAGGACATAAGGATAGACGTCTACCGCTCCTCGGGCGCGGGCGGACAGAAGGTCAACAAGACCGAAACTGCAATAAGAATAACCCACTTCCCTACGGGCATAGTCGTCACCTGTCAGAACGAGCGCAGTCAGCTTCAGAACAAGGAGATGGCCTTCCAATACCTGCGCGCAAAGCTCTTGGAGAGGCAGATTGCCGAAAGGGAGGCCGCCGACGCCGAGCTCAAGGGCGAAATCAAAAAGATAGAGTGGGGCAGCCAAATCCGCTCCTATGTGTTCTGTCCGTACACTTTGGTAAAGGACCACCGCACGGGGTATGAAAACACCAACATTCAGGCGGTCATGGACGGCGACATTCAGGGCTTCATCATCGACTACCTCAAAAAGACTGTATAACTTTAAAAAGCGGAAAAATTTTGCCGCGGCGGCAACTGCCGCCGCGGCACTTAAATTGTATGTACGACATTTCAAACTATAAAATTAAACAAACCCCCGTAATTTTGGGGCTTGAAAGCAGCTGCGACGAAACCGCCTGCGCCATAATACGGGGCAGAACGCTCCTTTCAAACTGCATAATCTCCTCCGCGGCGGAGCAGGCCAAGTACGGCGGCGTAGTGCCGGAAATCGCCTCCCGCGCCCACACCGAGGCGGTGGACGAAGTGGTCGGCCGCGCCTTGAAGGAGGCGGGCATGACGGTAAAAGACATAGATGCCGTCGCCGTCACCTACGGCGCGGGGCTTTTGGGCGCGCTGCTCGTCGGCCTGTCCTTTGCCAAGGGGCTTGCCTATGCCCTCAACGTGCCCCTCATCGCCGTCAACCACATACGCGGCCATCTCGCCGCGGCCTATCTCGACGACCCCGCCTTAAAGCCGCCCTTCATAACGCTGCTTGCAAGCGGCGGCCACACGGCCATTCTGCACACCCAAAGCTACACGCAGTTTAATGTGCTTGCAAAGACCTTGGACGACGCCGCAGGCGAAGCCTTCGATAAGTGCGCCCGCGTCTTGGGCCTTCCCTATCCCGGCGGCCCAAACATTCAGCGCGCCGCGAAAGACGGTCAGGCAAATATTTCCTTCCCCTCGGCGCTCGTAAAGCACAGCCAAAGTCCCGCATTCTCGTACAGCGGCTTAAAGACGGCGGTCATAAATTACTGCCACAACGCCGCCCAAAAGGGTATGCTCGTGCCCGCGGCGGACGTTGCTGCCTCCTTTCAGAAGGCCGCGGTCGATCCCCTCGTCGAAAACACGGTCAAATTCGCCCTCGAAAGAGGAGTGGGCACGGTTACGGCGGGCGGCGGGGTAATCGCCAACGCATATCTCAGGCAAAGGCTTACTGAGGAGTGCCAAAGGGCCGGGTTGAAGTTGGTGCTGCCGCAGGTCAAGTTCTGCACGGACAACGCCGCCATGATAGCGGCGGAGGGGCTCAATAAATATCTTTCGGGCGACTTTGCCCCCATGTCAATCAACGCCGCCGCCCAAATCCCCCTGCAATAGAGGGGGTGCCTACTACAATGGAAAATGAAGTTCTTATAAATAATAAACAATATAAAATTATAAAGCTATTGGGTAAAGGTAAAGGTGGATACTCCTATCTTGCTTTGGATGGCGGAGTTAAAGTCGTCGTCAAGCAAATTCACCACGAACCTTGCGATTATTACACTTTTGGAAATAAAATTCAGGCTGAGCTCAATGATTACGAGCGGCTGCGCGGCATAGGTATAGCAATGCCTACGCTTATTGACGTCGATGTCAAAAATGAGCGCATTGTAAAACAATTTATTGACGGCCCAACTGTTTACGAGCTTGTGCTTGCCAACAATTTGCCGCAAACTTGTGTAAACCAAGTCAGACATATGTGTTCAAAACTTTACCCCGCGAATACAAATATAGATTACTTTCCAACTAATTTCATTCTTCAGGACGATGTGCTTTATTATGTTGATTATGAGTGCAATAATTACATGGACGAATGGAATTTTGAAAATTGGGGAATAAAATATTGGTCACAGACACCTGAATTTATTTCATACGCCAAGCAGCACGGCGCTTTGTGAAGGATGAACTTCACTGTTTTTCCCTTTGTCATTTCGACCGAAGAGAGGAGGCGCAGCCGACGAACGTAGCGGAGAAATCCCCCAAACGAAGTCAGGACTGCGTTCTTGTAGATTTCTCCATGCGCTCACTATCGTTCGCTTAGTCGAAATGACATTGGGCGACATGCGACCCTAATGCGGTATTTAATTATTTGCCGCAATTTACTTTACTTTTTTCAAATAATTATATATAATAAGAATACAATTAAATTTTCTAAAGGCGTTTAAAAAGGACAACGCCGCACGGTTACACCCCTCAAAGAGAGCTCCGCACTTTGGTGAAAGCGGGCAGGAAGGCAGCGTGCGGATATCACCTTTCAGCCTGCGCCCCCAAAATTGCAGTAAGGGCGCACGGATTCGTGACCCGTCACAAGTCACG
>CALVPX010000013.1 GCA_944354265.1 uncultured Clostridia bacterium
GTCGGAGGTTTTTATTTGCAACGCTTCCGCTTTTTTACTGACCACACGCTCAGCGTGTGGTTTTCGTTATACAAAAAGGCGCGCCGCGATATTTAATCGCGGCGCGCTTAAATTTTTATATTTAATTGAGTTTGCGTATCTTGCGCTTGATGGGGAAGAGCCAAAAGATGGATACTATCCACAGGAGCGCAAGGCATATGCCCGAAACTATGCCCGAGCCGCCGAACGACAGTCCGAGGGAGGTGACGAGCGAATAGGCCTGAGCCGCAGAGGCGGGAAGCAGTCCGCCGACAAGTCCCGTAAGCGAAACTGCGAGCGTGGGAACGAGCACGAGAAGTATGCAGGGCAGCCAACAAAAGGCCTTGACATACCACATGGTGAAGCGCTTGTTTTTGCAGAATATCTTGATGAAGGCGAGAATTGCCAAAATTATCCAAAGAACGGAGGTCAGCCCTATCATGACCGCGGCGACCGCAAACAATATGGTGCCTATTATAGTAGCGGTTGAATCGGGAATTTCATTTATAAATCCGCCGAGCAATTCGTTGGGGTCGGCCTGAGTTATGTCCTCCTGCATGTCTGACATCACGCCTACCGTTGCAACACGCAAACGGAGAGAGGCGGGCGACTGCATATCGCCGGCATTGCCTGAACGGAGCGAGACTATAATCCCGGCAATTTCGTCGAGATCTTCCACCCTTTCAAGCTGCTCAACGAGCGACTCCATGCCCTCCTGACCGCGCAGCATATCTATAATTTCTTCAAGGTCCTCCGCCGTCTCAACGGCCTCGAGGCGGGCGATAATTTCGTCCAAATCGACGGCAGTTCCGTCGGTATTTTCGCCATCTTCGCCGGTGATTGCGCCGAGGTCTATGCCGTACTTGTCGGCGATGGTCTGAATGGCCTTGGTGTAGGAGAAGGTGCCGTCCTCCTGCCTGCCGGCTTCGATTGCCTCGTCGTAGTACTGCATAATGGTCTCTTTATCCTCTGCGGTGAGGTCATAGCCGAGGTCGGCGGCAATGTCGTCGGCGGCGGTGCTGAACTGTTCGCGCGCCTCCTCAAAGTTGCCTGCGCTTATCGCTTCGGTGACGGCCGCAACCTGCTCGGTATCTATCTCTTCGAGCTGATCGATGCCGATCGCCTCTTCAAGCTCATCCTGAGCCGCCTGAGCCACCATATATACGGTCAGGCGGGGGAGCATCTGTTCGAAGATTAAATCGACAGTGCCCTCGAGCTCTGCGGCGTTGGCAGCTATGTAGTCGCGCACGGACTGAGCCGCGGGCACGGGGCCGAGCAACAATGCGTCCTTGGGCGACAGCTTTATGGAAATATCGGCATTTACGTCGCGCGCGATATACCTTACGGTGTCGAGCGTTTCGGCCATCTCCTCATCGCCGCTCTCCGAATTTTCATCGATATAGTTGACGACAGAGGTGACATTTTCACCCGTGACGGTTAACTTTACGCTCAGCATGGGCATGACGAGCTGAAATATCGCTGCGACCAACGCAATGATTACCACCACTATATTGGCAGGGATGAGCATGCGCTGATATTTTTTTCTCTTTGATTGGATATCTTCTACTAAAATATCGTTATCTGCCATAATAAATTCCTCCTTTTAATTTTCCCATTCATTTTCACCCGTTATTTATATGCGTATGATACCACAAAGGTTAAAGGAAGTCAACAGCTGAAGCTGTAAAATACGAATGGCATTACATTTTAAATTATCCATCGACCCAAAAATGCAGTTAGATTTCTCGGCAAGCTCGAAATGACGTACTGAACTTTTTGACCGCTCTTCATTGTCATTTCGACCGAAGTGAGAAGGCAAAGCCGACGAACGAAGCGGAGAAATCCCCCAAACGAAGTTGAGACTGCGTTCACGCAGATTTCTCCAAATTATAGGCTCCCTTGTGTAAAGGGAGCTGTCACAGGCGAGCTTGCGAGACTGTGACTGAGGGATTGTAACCATATTTCATTAACTACGGCGGCTCCGCCGCTTACAATCCCCCCTTATCCCCCCTTTACACAAGGGGGGCTCCGATATTTTATTGCGATGCAATGGCTTCGGCCAAGCCACCACTTTTGTTAACTCATCTCAAAACTCAAAATATCAATCGCGCCGTCGCCTTCGAAGGTGAAATAGAGGGCGAATTTTTCGTGCGGGGTCTTGAAGGGCGCGGAGAAGGTCTGCCATCCGACGGACGAGAGAATGTTGATTTTAGCTAAATCGTTGAGACCGTCGGACACGACTATATGTCCGCGCGCAGAGCCGCGGATGGTGATTGAAATTGAGGTTGCGCCCTCGGGCGAGAAGTACTTATAGCCGCAGGTGGCACCCCGCCTGAAGTTGGCTATGTGCTGATAGGCCTCCACTTCGCCGTCCTCGCCGTCCTGAGTTATGTAGGGGTGGATGCCGCGGAAGGGAACTTCGCCGCGCATGGTGCCCGAACGGCTCTTTAAAACGCACGAAATTGTGGCGGGGTACTTGCCCTTGCCCGACAAAGGCCCGCCGTTGAGGCCGCAGCTTGTCATCTCCACCTGAGGGATATGGCCGTCGGGCAACACCGTAATCTGTTCGGCGCACGCCTGACGGGAGAATGAGCGGCGGTTGGTGTGGCGGTGGTAAAAGACGTACCACTTGCCGTTGATATATTCGATTGACCCGTGATTATTACCTATGTAATTGTTGCAGTCGGCCTCGTCGGTGATGCCGTTTATGCCGATGTCGCCGTTGGAAATTATGGTGCCGCCGAACTCGAAGGGGCCTTCGGGGTCGTCGGACAGGGCGTAGCACAGCTCATGGCCGTGGCGGGACGACCATATGAAGCAGTACTTGTCCCTCACCTTTCTTATCGAGGCGGCCTCGAAAAATTCATGCCCTTCAAAGCCCGTGCCCGCCGAGTTCGAGAAGGAGGGCGCCACCTCTATGGGGTCGCCGAGGACGGTGAGCATGTCGTCGTCGAGGCGGTAGACCCACGCATATGTGTAAGTTTTGGGCACTTTCATGAGGTGCCTCGGGGGGTAGGGGCAGTAGCCCATGTACAGGTAATTTACTCCTTCGTCGCGCAATACTGCGGGGTCAAACGCGTAGGGCTCGCCCGCGCGCGAGGACAGAACGTGGCCGTCGCGGAAGTGAACGTGGCCGTGGAACTTGTACTGCCCCGCGGGCGTATCGCACACGGCGACGGAGATTACGCTGACAAAGTCGAGCGCGTAAAACAGGTAATACCTGCCGTCGCGGCCGCGGCAGACGTCGGGCGCAAACAGCATGTGCGACCCGTCGGCATTCATGGGGTCCTGCTCCTTTTTGTATATAACACCCTCGTAGCGCCAACTCTTCAAATCGTTGACGGGCGCCGACCAACAGACATAGTCGTTCATGCAGAATTTATCGCCGCCGAAGCGGTCGTGACTGCCGAAGAGATATACCCTGTCGCCAAAGACGTGCGGCTCGCCGTCGGGGACGTACTCCCACAGCGGCAAAAAGGGATTGTACACCTGTTTTTTCATATTTTAACCTCCGCAAACGCATTGATAAATACAGTTATATTATACAACAGTTTTATAAAATCCGCAAGGGCGCGGGGCATATTTTATGCCCCGCGCCCTCTATTTTTCGCCGCTGCGTTCGCCCGCATTTCTTTTGCCATTCCGACTGACTCCCCTATCCCCTTGTCATCTTGAGCGCCCCTTGTCATTTCAAGCAAAGGGCGCAGCCCGTAGTCGAGAAATCTCCCAAACGAAGTCAGGACTATGTTAACCCGAGTTTCTCCAAATTACAGGCTCCCTTGTGTAAAGGGAGCTGGCGCGGACGCGCCTGAGGGATTGTTACCTTATTTCATTTACTACGGCGGCTCCGCCGCCTACAATCCCCCCTTTAATCCCCCCTTTACACAAGGGGGGCTCTGACATTGTTTTGCGCCAACGGCGCATTATTTTACCACAACTTGCCCGTCAGGGACGGGCAAACTTCACAAAAGCCGCATGGCTTTTAATTCACAGTGCGAAGCGATACTTCACTTTGCGGCCGTGCCGCAAAACTTCACTCACAAAGGAACGCAATGCCTTAAAACCTTTTTACTGTATAAATTAATTCATTCGCGGCAATAACAGTGGCATGAAAAAAATTTGTATAACTTTTTGTGTTTTACTCATCTTAATTGCAACGGTACTGACGGCATACAACTTTTCGGGCGGGCAGAGCGCGGACAGCCAATACCTGCGCATACATGTGCGGGCCAACGCCAACAGCGACTACGACCAAAGCATTAAATACATTGTGAAGGACGAAGTTGTGGAATTCATCACCCCGTATGTGGCGCAGTGCACCACAAAGGAGCGCGCCATGCAGGTGATAGGCGGCATAACCGACGGCATTGAGGACGTCTGCGACGCCACGCTAAAGAGGCTTGGCGTAAACTACACCGCCCATGCCGAGGTGAGGGAGGAATACTTCCCCACGCGCGTCTACGACGGCACGACTTTAGAGGCAGGTCAATACGACGCGCTGATAGTTGAACTTGGCGAGGGTGAGGGCGACAATTGGTGGTGCGTGATATATCCCCCGCTCTGCTTCACTTCCGCCACGGCGGACGTTGAGTACCGCAGCATAATTCAAGACATAATCAATAACTTTTTTAAGCAGAACTGAAGGGCGCAACCGCTCTTTCTGCACACTTTGGAGGAATGAATTTAGATGAAAAAAGCACTCAAAGCGGGCATAGCCTTGGCGGCGACGATGGCGTTGTTTGCGGGATATGCCGCGGTCAATTTACAAATGCAGACACAGGCCTACCCCACTGCCGCGGTGGTTGAAACCGCCGTTTTGAAGCAGGGCTCGACGGGCGGCGAAGTTAAGGAAGTTCAGCGGAGACTCAAGATGTGGGGGTACTACTCCGGCGAGGTTGACGGCATTTACGGCAGCAAGACGGTTGAGGCCGTAAAGTACTTCCAACGCAAGAACGGGCTGACCGCTGACGGCGTTGCCGGCAAGGCCACCTTTGCCGCCCTCGGCATGAACGACAGCGTCAGGGCGCTTGAAGACCAAAGCGGGGGCGCCTCCTCGAACTACACGAGTTCCGATTTGTACCTCTTGGCAAAATGTATATATGCCGAGGCGCGCGGGGAGAGCTATACAGGTCAGGTGGCCGTGGGCGCGGTGATACTCAACCGCGTGGACAGCCCCGCCTTCCCCAACACCATTGCCGGCGTAATATACCAAAAGAACGCCTTCACAGCCGTGTCCGACGGGCAGATAAACCTTGAGCCCGACCAAACGGCGCTGAACGCCGCGAGCGACGCCATGAACGGATGGGACCCCACCTACGGGTGCCTTTACTATTACAACCCCGCCGTTGCGACGAGCAGTTGGATATTCGGCCGCGAAACAGTTACCGTTATAGGTAAGCATGTATTTGCCATATAGGAGGAGCGAGATGAGCGAAAAGAAGAAGAATATTTCGAGCGGGGCAAAGAAGGCGCAGAGCCTGACCCGCACGGGCAAAGATAGCAACACGGAGCGCGACACGGCGAGCGTGGAGGAACTCTCCAACAACAAACCCGTGAGGGAGAGCGCCGAAAAAAAGAAGGGCCGGGATAAAAAGAGCGCAGGCACGAAAAACAACTCGCGCAAGCAGGACGGCAGACAGAGGCAGTCTGACCGCCACAAGCGCGCAGAGCTCAGGGAAAAGCGCAGAATAAAGGCCAAGGAGCTCAAAAACGAGCGCAAGAAGGCGCGCGAGGAGCGCAAAAAGCAGACTCAGGCCGCAAAATTAGAGGCGCGCACCGCCAAGAGGGAGGCCGCCGCAGCCGAGCGGCAGGCAAAGCGCGAACACCGCCTCAAGGTTCACGCTCAAAAGCGCGCCGAGAAAAAGGAAAAGAGGCACTCCCCCGGGTTCGGCGGATGGCTTGCTGCGGTAATTTCGCTTGGCGCAACCTCACTCGTACTTGCGACGATAGTCACCTACGGATGGATGAACATGTCGGCCATGCAGACGGACATGGCGGGCATGCAGACGCAGTCGCTGTACGAACTCAACGCCATAGTTGACAACTTGGACAGTAACCTCTCCAAGGCGAGGGTGGCCACCTCCCCCGCCGACCGCGCAAGGCTTTTGACCGACATCGCCATCGAGAGCGAAATGGCCGAAGTCGTCTTGGAGCGCATGCCGCTTGAGGGCAACCTTACAAGTCAGATGACGGCGTTTGTCAACAAGATGGGCGACAGCGCGCAGAACATGCTGTACACCGTTGCCGCAGGGGGCGAGTTGGAAGAGTGGCAGATATCGAGCCTTGAATATATGTACCGCAACAACGCAAAGCTCAAGAGCGCCCTCAACGAAATTATTGCACAGTCGAACAGGGACGACATGATGAAACTTTTAAGCGGCAAGGAGAGCATACTCGAGGGAAGTTTTTCGGACATCCAAAACAACGTGATCGAGGAGCCCAAGGGCATATTCGACGGCCCCTTCTCAGAGGGCGCCGAGGACACAAACACCTCCTTCTTTGAAGGGCTTGAGGAGATAAGCACTGCCCGCGCAGAGGAAATTGCGGCGGAGATATTTGCCGACTACAACGTAACCGGAGCCAAATGCACGGGCGAGGCGGCAAAGGGCGACATGAAATTTTACAATATAACGCTTGAGACCGACGACGGCGAGATGATGGCGCAGCTCTCCAAAAAGGGCGGCAAGCTTGTGATGTTCGACAGCTACAAGGAGTGCACGGAGCACAATTTTTCAACCGAGCGCTGCGAGGACATTGCCACCGACTTTTTGAAGGCGGTAGGTTTTGAAAACCTTGAACCCGTGTGGGTGAGCGAAAACGGAACGACTTGCAACATCAACTTCTGCTATATCGAGGACGGTGTGGTCATCTACCCCGACATGGTAAAAGTAAAGGTGTGCGAGGAGCGCGGCATTGTGACCGGCGCTGAAGCGATGAGCTATGTTCTGAACCATTCGCAGAGGGATATTGCGGGGGCAACGATAACAGAGGCGCAGGCGCAGAGCGCTATTGACGGCAGAATAGACGTCACCTCCTCCCGCCTTGCGGTAATTCCCTTAAACGGCGAAGAGAAGCTGTGCTATGAATTTGCCGGCACCTTTGACGGCAGCGACTACTTTGTGTACGTCGACGCTCAGACGGGCGACGAAGTGCAGGTTTTGACGGTAGTCGGCACGGCACAGGGCAGGGCGGTTCTGTAAATTTAATGGGCTCGCCCGCTGAAGCGGGCGCGCAATCACAATTAAAAGGACTTATTTGCCGTATTATTGGCTCCCTTGTGTAAAGGGAGCCGTCTTGCGGAAGCATCAGCGAGAGCAAGACTGAGGGATTGTTACCTTATTTCATTTACTACGGCGCTTACGCGCCTACAATCCCCCCTTTGATCCCCCCTTTACACAAGGGGGGCTTGGAGTGTTGCGTTCGTACCCCTTTACACAAGGGGGCACGGTGGAAGTGCGTTCATCCCCTTTACACAAGGAGAGCGATATTATAGAACGCACGGCGCCGCCCTTGAAGGGCGGCGCCGTGCTTGTTTTTGCCGCGGCGAACAACGTTCGCCGCGGCATATGTTAGGGTCAATCAGGTGAGAAGGTTGACTTTGTTCTTTATTATGTACCTGACTACAAAGTAGCTTATGAGGTCTACTGCGATGGTGAAAACAATCTCTATCCACATGTACAGGTGAACGGACACCTGCAGAGCATGATAGATTATAAGGTTGCCGACAAGGCTCATTATAATGCTCCACACGAATGCGCCGCCGAAGTAGAGGGCGACGGCAATGACCGTGCGGTTTTTGGTGGTGAACAGCTGCGCCACCGCCATTACGAGGTAGAAGAGCAAAAAGCTCATGGGAATGCTGAGAATGTAGAGCAGCACCAATTCAAAGACATACAGCCCGCCGCCGGCGTTGACTATCTCTACTCCGAAGTCGATGAGGACGGAGGAAAGGCTGTCTAAAATCATGGTTATGTTTATGCCCTGCCCTATCAGCAGAATGAGCGCCGACAGCACGCACACCACCACGCCGCCCAACGAGGCGATTATGGAGGATAGCAGCTTTGAGATGAGCAGCTGATCGGCCGACACGGGCAAAGAGAGCGTCATGTAGCCCTCGCCCGTGAAGAGCGTTCTGTAAAAGCGCACTATGCCCACCCATGCGCACACCACGAGGGTGGCGACAATTGCGATTATGTAAAATATCGCAATTATTGCGGGCAGCTCGGGCGAATCGGCCGCTCCTATGAGCGAAATTCTGCACAGTATTGCAAGGGCAATCATTGCAACCGCGGGGATTGCGGCTATGCGGGCAATGCGGTAAAGTTCGTGCTTTAAAAGTTTGCCTACCATTTGAACACCTCCCTGAACAGTTCGTCGAGCGATTTGCCCTCCTTTTCGCGCACTTCCTCCACTGAGGAATCGAGCACCACCTGACCGCGGTTCAAAAAGATTGCATGCGTGAGTATAGGCTCAATATCGGCGATGAGGTGCGTGCAGAGGAAGATTGTGGAACCTTCGGCGCGGTTGGTCATGACCGTATCGAGGATAAAGTCGCGGGCGGCGGGGTCGACGCCGGCAATCGGCTCGTCGAGAATGTACAGCTTTGCGTCGCGCGACATGGTGAGTATCAGCCCCAACTTCTCCTTGTTGCCCTTGGAGAGCGATTTTATCTTCTGTTTGGGGGAGATACCGAGGCGCTCTAAAAGGGCCGAACACTTATCGTGGTTGAAATCTTTGAAGAAATCGGCATAGTATTTGACCTGTCCCTCCACGCGGAGTTGCTCGTCGAGGTAATTTGCGTCGGGAAGGTAGGCCGTTATCGCCTTGGTTGCGGGCGAAGGGGGCATGCCTGCGATGGTTATCGTGCCCGTGTTGGGCTGAAGCATGCCCATGGCAATTTTGATAAAGGTCGATTTGCCGCTGCCGTTGGGGCCCAAAAGCCCCACAACGCCGCCCGTCGGAACTGAAAAATTGACGTTGGTGAGAGCGGGAAATTTGCCGTACAACTTGTTTAAGTTGCGGCACTCCAAAATGTTATCCATTATTCTCTCCTTATAAAATTTTTTGTGCACACAGGGGGAGGCAATGAGAAGCGCTCCTTCATTTTTACACTCAAGGCCGCAAAATAATCAAAGCTTGACAGCCATTCAGCGGTGAAAAAAGCCGTAAATGAAGCATTGCCCCGCACATATGCCCCGGCTAATGCACTTTTGCAAGTTCCTCGCCCGTAAATGGCGCCAAAACTATATATACATTTTAACATACTTGAGCGCACATTGCAATATGTAAGTTAAAATTAAAATAATTTTTACAATTGTAACATTTATCCACCTCGCACCCTCTCTCACTCCAATCTCCTACCTCTTGTCATTTTGACTTTCTCCCTTTTGTCATTCCGACCAACCACGCCAAAAATTTTCCTGTCATTTCGACCTCCCCGCTTTTTGTCATTTCGACCGAAGGTGCGAAGCACCGAAGCGGAGAAATCTACGGGAACGCAGTCACATATCGATTTTCACAGCAGTTATCAACAAAATGTTTGCACAGCGGGTGTGCACAAAAGGTTATCGACAACCTCAATTGACAATAAATTTGTGCCATTTTTGTTTAATTGAATTACTTTTACAAAAAGTTATCAACAATTTATTAAATTTGTAACAAAATTTAACATAAAACGTGTGTTTATTGCCACATTAAACGTGCAATTTATCAAAAGTTATCCACAATTAAACTGACAACTTATAAACATAGCATGTAGATAAGTTGATTACTGTATATGATGTGCACAGTTATGAACAATTAAACGCCCGCACTGTGCATAAACAGAGCGGGCGTACGGTCATTATTGACTTATTTAGATGATTTTACCAAAATTTTACATTTAGTTATGCACAATTTGTCGACAAGTATGTGTGTTGATAACATTACATGGCAGCCGTTTTGCGGAAGTAGAAGTACGTTTCGTCCTCGCCGTTGGGGCGCATGCCTGCGGCAAGCAGCATACTGCGGCTGCGCAGGTTTTGTTTATAACATTTGGCGAGGACGGTTTCGATATTCAAATCAAAGAAGGCGTAGTTCATAGCGCCGAGGACGGCCTCCTTAGCGTAGCCGTTACCCTCGTATTCGGGCAGAAGGCGCACGCCAACTTCGCAGTCGTTTCTGTAGCCGAAGTTGTGCAGAACAACTTCGCCTATCAGGCGCTTGCCCAAAAAGATGCCCATGGGCATCTCCTCGCGCTTTTCAAAGTCCTCCCTTATGCCCTGCATGAAGAATTCGGGCGTGGGCTCACCCTTGTAATGTTCGCGCCAATTATAGCCCCAATATTTGTTGCGCTCCATATCATACTCGAGGCGGTAAAATTCAAGCGAATTTATGTCCGTGATTTCCTTGATTGTAAGGCGTTCCGTGACGAAAACGGGTATATGATTGACCCTTTCTATCGCACGGCGGGGAAAAACGTCGAATTTATCCACAAGCCGCACGGGGTTGTACTGCAGCTTGCTCTTCCTCAGTCCGGGGTCTCCCGAATCGTCCTCTCGGTTAATATAAACTACTCCGTCGGCGGCGTAGTGCTTGGCAAATTCCTGCGCCATAGTAGGATATGCGCCCTCATATTGAGTCAGCGCCTTCTCAACGTGTATGATGAGCTGTTCGCCGCATCTCTCGCCTATTGACAGCGCAATAATTTCGCCGTCAACCTCCAAAGCGCCCACCTTCAATTTTAAATCGTCAATGTGCGGCAGCAGTTCGTAAACGCCCTCAAGCTCCTCGCGCGCCATTACAGTACCCTTTGCAAGCTGACGGCTTTCAAACTTTTTCAAAAAGTCGCACATGCGCGCAATGTCATCTCCGCTCAATGTTATAAATTTGTACTGCGGGTACTGCTTTTTGAATTTATTTACATGGTTGCGCTGCCCTGAAAACTTTTTACCGCCGTACAGTTTAAAGTCCTCGGCGTTATACAGGTAATCCCTCCACCTTCTGTGGTTGGTAATTCTCATCTCCATGCCGTAGCGCTCAATCATACAGTCCATTTTTTCACGTGGAACACAGGTGTAGTGAATTCTGATATTGCGCTCGCGGCAATAGGCCTCGATTCCGTCGATGGCACCTTCTGACTGCCCCTCCTCAAGCTCCATGGGGTAATGAAAGTACGTTCTGCCCTGATAGTATTCACGGAACACCACGCAGCCGTTGACATAAGCAAAGTCGAGCGAAAAATGCTTTTGCCACATGAGCTTGAATGCCGCCGAATAATCGCTCAGCCTCCAATTACACTTTTCAAAATATGGCTGCATGGCTACTATGTCGGGCAAAGTTAAATTTTTAAAATTAATATCCATAATCAACTAAAATATCGCCAAAAATTATGCAAAATTTATCCCGAAATTGCCTTATTTTTGATTTTTTAAAAAATCTCTCAGAGGTAGGCGCAGAAAATTTATCAATACGAGCTGTTGCACCCAACTTTAACACATTTTATTGCTCTAAAAAGATATTGCAAAGGCAATTTATTGTATGTACAAAATTGCAAAAATTACGGGCAAAACGGAATATGTACCATTTTGCCCGGGAAATTAAGCCTTACTGCTTTCCGATAATGTCAAGAATTTCCGATATGCGGTCGAGATCGTCGCGGGAATAGTAATCTATATAAATCCTGCCCTTCTTGTCGTTGCCGATGAGGCTGACCTTGGTTCTGAAAACAAACCTCATACGCTCGACAAGGTCCTTGAGTTCAACCGAAGCAATGGCACGCTTTTTCTTTTTCCTGTCCTCAAGCACGTCGGCGGGAATATTGTAGGAACGAACCTTCTTTTCGAGCTCCCTGACCGACATACCGCTCTTGACGGCGTCGTTTGCAAAGGAGATCTGATCATCGGGAGCGAGGGGAACCAAAGTCCTTGCATGGCCTGCAGAAAGCTTGCCCTCGGCGACCAACATGGTGACTTCGGGCGTAAGTGACAGCAACCTCAGGGTATTTGCCACCGCCGGCCTCGATTTACCTATGCGCTCAGCTAATTCGTCCTGAGTCAGTTTATAGTCAACCATCAGCTGCTTCATGGCACTTGCAGCCTCTATGGGGTTGAGATCCTCACGCTGCAGGTTTTCAATGAGCGAGATTTCTTTTATCTGACGTTCGTTATAATTGCGGATGACGACGGGCATGGTCTCAAGACCGGCCATTTTGGCGGCACGGTAACGCCTTTCGCCCGCAATTATCATATATTTGCCGCTGCCGTCGTCGTTGACAACAATTGGCATAATAACGCCGTGCTTTTTGATAGAGTCTGCCAACTCGCGCATGGCCTGCTCATCAAAGTTCTTTCTGGGCTGATTGGGGTTGGCGTAGATATCTGAAATCTTCATTTCAGAAGCATTCTGCCTCTCCTCTTCTGTATACGATTCGAATGCCGACTTGCCGTCATATAAATTGGCAAATGCCGAGCCGGTCTCTTCAAACAGGGCCTCAAGGCCCTTTCCCAAACCTTTTCCGGTGTCTTTAGCCATTATGTTAACCTCCACACGGCTTAATTTAAGCTTATAAATTTATTGAATGTCAATCAAAAGATTGTACTTAACTAAAACAATATAAAACTACTGCTGCTTTGATAAAAATTCTTCAACCAACGCCCTGTACGCCCTTGCACCGACGCATTTGGGGTCATAGAGCATTATGGGCTTGCCGTGGCTAGGAGCCTCCGAAAGCCTGATATTGCGGGGAATAATGATCTCATACAGCTTATTTTTGAAAAACTTCTTTATCTCTGCCGTTATCTGCCTTGAAACGTTGGCTCTGCCGTCGTAAAGAGTGATTACAACGCCCTCGATTACGAGGTTAGGGTTGAGATGCTGCTTGACCATCGCAATGGTATTCATAAGCTGACTGACGCCCTCTAAGGCGTAATACTCGGCCTGAAGGGGAATGATTACTGAGTCCGACGCCACCCAAGCGTTTATCGTAAGCAGCCCAAGCGAAGGTGGACAGTCGATAAATATGTAATCGTAATTGTTCTTGACTTCCTTCAGGGCATTTTTCAAAAGCGATTCGCGGTTGCGTTTGTACACCATATCCACTTCCGCACCGGTCAGATCGACGTTGGCGGGCAGAATATCAAGCAAAGGCACTTCGGTAGGCAAAATATTGTTCGAGACCTTGTCATCATCGATGAGCACAGCATGCACAGACTTCTTTAATGCACTCTTTGAAAAACCAAGTCCGGTAGTTGCGTTGCCCTGACTGTCCAAGTCGATTAAAAGCACTCTCTTGCCGAAGTCGGCACAGTATGCCGCCATATTGACGATCGTCGTCGTCTTACCTACGCCGCCCTTTTTGTTTGTAAATGATATAACTTTTCCCATACTTTTCCTGCCTTTACCATTGCTTTGCCTTGGCTTGTCCGATTAAAAGCTGACTTTTAAGCGGCAGCTACATAATTGTTTCACGGGAAACATTAAAATTTTTTGTATTGCGCTGTATTAAATTTAATACAGCGCAATACATTCTAAATTACTTTTCAAACCTCTTGAAGGGGTTGCCGTTGTTTTCGCCGTCGTGTTCTTCCATGTAGGCAAGCACTTCCTTATAGTCCTTGCCCTCCATGAGAAGGTCGACTTCTTCGGTGTAAATTGTCTCCTTTTCGATGAGCACGCGGGACATATTGTCGAGAATTGACCTGTGCTCGGTGAGGAGCTTTGTGGCACGAGCATGAGCATTTTCGATTATGGAGTGAATCTCCTCGTCGATTATCTTTGCAGTGTCGTCAGAGTAGGTGTTGTGATACTCCATATCCTTGCCGAGGAAGACCGTCTGAGAGTTCGAGCCATAGGTTACAAGGCCTATCTTGTCGCTCATGCCCCATTCAGTGACCATGCGCTTAGCCATTTCGGTCACGCGCTCAAGGTCGTTTGAAGCGCCTGTTGTGATATCTTTGATGACGAGCTCTTCAGCAACGCGGCCGCCCAAGGCCATGCAGATGAAATCTTCTATCTTATTCTTGGACATGTGGGCGTCGTCGCTGTCGGGACGGGTCATCGTGTAACCTGCGGCGTTGCCGCGGGGAATAATTGAAACTTCCTGTACTGGGTCGCAGTGTTCGCACAATCTTGCAATGATTGCGTGGCCGGCCTCGTGATAAGCGGTGATTCGCTTGTCGCTCTCGGTAACAACCCTGCTCTTCTTCTGAGGGCCCATAAGAACCTTATTTACGCCCTCGTAGAGCTCGGCATTGCCGATAAACTGCTTGTTGGCACGGGCTGCGAGGATTGCCGCCTCGTTTAAAAGGTTAGCAAGGTCTGCGCCTGAGAAACCTGCAGTTATCCTTGCAACAGTCTTAAAGTTGACGTCGGGCGCCATGGGTTTGTTGCGCGCATGAACTTTAAGAATCTGCTCCCTGCCCTTAACGTCGGGCAGGTTGACGTAAATCTGTCTGTCGAAACGGCCGGGCCTTGTGAGTGCGGGGTCAAGAATGTCCGCACGGTTTGTTGCAGCCATTACGATAACGCCGTCGTTGGACTCGAAGCCGTCCATCTGAACGAGGATTTGGTTGAGCGTCTGTTCGCGTTCGTCGTTGCCGCCGCCAAGTCCTGCGCCCCTCTGCCTGCCCACTGCATCGATTTCATCGATAAAGATGATGCAGGGCTGATTTTTCTTAGCCATATCAAATAGGTCGCGCACACGCGAGGCGCCCACGCCTACATACATTTCAACGAAGTCTGAACCGGATACCGAGAAGAACGGAACGCCCGCCTCGCCGGCAACGGCCTTGGCAAACAGCGTTTTACCCGTTCCGGGAGGGCCTACAAGCAGCACGCCCTTGGGTATTCTTGCGCCCAAATCAGAGAACTTTTTGGGCTGTTTCAAAAATTCTACTACTTCTTCAAGCTCAAGTTTCTCTTCCTCTGCGCCTGCAACATCAGAGAAGCGCACCTTTATATTTGTGGAAACTCTCGCCTTTGTTTTGGCAAAGGACATTGCCTTGCCTGCGCCGCCCGCAGTTGACCTGATTATCAGCCAGAACACAATGCAGACGACTATTATCAAACCGAACTGCAGTACCGAGCCCCACACGCTTCCCGCATTGGGATTTTGAAAGTCAACCTGAACGCCAAGTGCGTACCAATTTTGAAGGTCACCTTCAGTAAAATTCTGACCGTAATACGAAGGGCCGTATGCATAATATTGTCTAACCTGAGAACCATTGCGCTCTACATAACCATTTAGTTGATATTGATCGATATCGACCCTGACAATTACAACCAAAGGTTCTCCGTTATATGTTATGTTGCCCTGCGCGTCAACGGCATAACCTTCGCCCGCCGGTTGACCTTGTTCGTCCAAGACTACACCATTCTCAACAGTATAGCCGTTGTGATTGATATATCTTATGAAAGTAGATGTATCAATCTCGCTAGCACCGCCGTTGAGAGTTGTGGTAACGATTATCGCAATTGCCGCAATTGCAAGCAAAAGAATAACCACCCACGTGATAATTCTGCTTTTTTTATTCAAAATCGTACCTCTTTTTGGGTTTTATACCCCTATATTGATATTATTTACGATAGATTCATTTTACCATATTATTAAAAGTATATCAAGTAAATAAGCAAAAAAATTGGCAGTGTCACCTAAATTTTACTGCATTTTCACTTGATATGTACATTAACTTTTCGTGGGGATTTTAAGTTTCACGTTAAACATTAATTTGTTTAATAAGTCAATTTTATTAATAAAAATCACCTTGCGCTATACAAGTTTTACCACTAAAATAGTTTCACGGGAAACATTCAGCCAAATTTTTTTATGTTTTGATTGTTTCACGTGAAACTCAAACGCTTCAATTTTGCCATAAATTTTGGATAACCTTTTTAGAAATGTTTATAACAATAAAATTTGTTGATAATTTTACTGAACATTATCAACATTTTAACGATTTTGCCCGTATTAAAATAATCTGAAGGAGTTAAATGTTGATAAATAATCATTACATTTATAGTCTTATAAACATTTAAGGGCATTTTAATTAATTTAAATTTAATAATAGGCCAACTTACATGAAGCTTAATAATTATCTGCTGCAATGAATATAATTTAATTATACTGAGCGCAAAAAATTAATATGCGCTATATATCGGCTTTATCCGGAGGTAATTGAAAGTACTCTTCCCCCTCTACCCCAAAATACAACTAAAAAATTATCTCATGGGCTATCTGTAATTTGAATGATGAGCCTTAAAACGGTGTGACATAATAAAAATTTTGCGCCGTCCGCTGAGAATTTTATTATTGTGCTGCAAAATTAATTACTTTAAATATGATTTAAGTCATTAATTTAAGTCATTTTAATGAAAAGATATATACTAGCCGTCATTGCAACACATGGCGAACGTATTAATTTTATAAAAGCAATCTTCTAACTTCTACATCTAAATCATTTTGCCCACGATGAAACAGCTTGTATAAAGCTACATATATTTTAAATTGTATAGCCGCTAATTAAAGCCGCTCAGCCCGGCGAAAAGAATGCGATAAAGCTTATATCATTTAACATAATGGTGCAGAGCATATTTTATAAGATTTAATGGCGCAAAATCAATGTATAGCGCCGATAATTTTATGCGCCAAAGTAAATTGGGTGCGCCCAAGCAGCGACAATAATAAATATTGAGTTGCATGCTTGCGACTGATTAAACGTAATCATTTGCAGGCATTATGCCGCAATAAATTTGGTTTTTGCCAAAATGATTAAAATTTTTATCAAATTTGCGATTTTTATTGAATTTTATATTAAAATTCGCATTTTGATTAAATTTTTTACAGAAATTTCTTATTAATAAGGAATTCCTTACAGAATTTTACAAATAATTGTCACAAATTGCCTGTAATCGGCTGATATATGTTCGGGCAAACTGTCCCATATAGTATATGCAATCTGCGTTTTGATAACCTTTTGAACTATTTTTAATTTATTGTTCTAACAAAAATATTTCCCGTCAATAATTAATTTAATTCAAATCGCGGGAGTATTTATGGTTTATTCTTTCAATCTCTACAACAAGATGGCTGCGGACGGCGCCTACACCGCCTTAAAAAAATTATTGCTTAGCTCCACCTCTCCCCCCGTTATTCTGTGTATCGGCAGCGACCTTTCGGTGGGGGATTCACTCGGCCCGCTCGTGGGAACAATTTTAAAGGACAGGCTGAGCGAACACAACATTTATGTATACGGCACGCTTTCAAAACCGGTCACGGCGAAGGAAGTAAATTATATGAACGATTTTTTAAACTGTGCCCATCCCGGTCAGAAGATCATCGCCGTCGACGCGGCTGTGGGCGATATTAACGACGTCGGACTTATAAAAATCGCTCCCAAGGGTCTCAAGCCGGGGAGCGGTGCGGATAAAAAGCTCAATAAGGTGGGCGACGTCTCAATTATGGGAATTGTTGCGGAGAAGAGCATCTTCAACTACGCACTCTTTTCTGCCACCCGACTGAACATGGTCTACCGCATGGCAAATATTATCTGTGACGGCGTATGCGAATATGTCATAGACTATCTTGCAAATTGCAATCTGCCCAAAGCGCAGTAAAAGAGCAATTATTCGTAAAATTTGCTGAAATTTTGTAATGTTTAAGCCGCGGGGAGGTTGTTGCCTCCCCGCGGCTATAATGTTTTACTATTAAAAGCTATTATTATCGATATAAAACAACTCCTTGTTAAGAAACACTCAGTCACTGCAAAGGTCAAAATGATATGGGGAAATTGGGCAGGTCTAGGCCTAAATATTGTCCCTTACAAAGTCATTTTCGGTGAAGTTTTTTTGTCTGTCAAATGAACCTGAAAACATGATTGCCCCCCACATATGCCCCGACGAACGACATTTTTTTATATGTAAATGAGCTGTTTGCCACACTTTTTGGCATAGTTTACCGTGTAATAGGTACCGCCCTTGCTGCCGCCGTGAAAGTAGGCATATACCACGTCGGCATTGTCCACCATGTAGCGGTTGCGGGCGTACATACAGCCGGGGTAGTATTGGGGAGAGAGCACCTTTATGTCGTCGCAGCCCTCAAGCACCCTCTCGTAAATTGCCCTGTCATCGGCGCCCATGGTGTCAATCTGACCGCCGAAGGGTATGCAGGCGACGAGTTTTACGTCATATTTCTCCTTCAGCTCAATAATTTTTTGGGCGGCAAAAAGGTCGAACCCCTTCGCCATGCCGTCGTAAAAGGTGTCCGCACCGCAGTAAGCTATTAAATTTTCAAGGCTCCTTTCAAACAGTTGGCCGTCGAAATCGCCGTCGAACTGCCTGTGGCCGGTAAAAGCACATTTCATAGGAATATTTTATAGTGAGCAAAGCGACACGAATGGCAATTGTTCACTCAAAGCGCAATCCCGTCAATGACAAAATTTGGTGGATAATATTATTTTTTGCCGCATTTTAGGCTCCCTTGTATAAAGGGAGCTGGATTGCGAAAGCGTAAGCGACAGCAAGCCTGAGGGATTGTTACCTTATTTCATTTACTACGGCGCTTACGCGCCTACAATCCCCCCTTTGATCCCCCCTTTACACAAGGGGGGGCACGTTAGGAGTGCGTTCGTCCACTTTACACAAAGGGGGCTCCGATATTGTATTGCAGAACAAGCCGTGTAGTTCACTTCAAAAAACAATTTATAATGGTTTTTTGCGCTCCAAGCCCCTGCCGCGGGGGTATTTTTCGGGGGTGGGAGCCACCTTTTTTATTATCACCAACGCCCGCTTTTCGCCGCCGAGCTCAAATTTATCCACCTTTTCAAGCTGACCGCCCATAATTTTTATGGCGTTCACCGCCTCTTTTACCTCGTCGTCGCAGTCGCCCTTATAGGCGACAAAACTTCCGCCGACCCTCACAAAAGGCAGGCAATATTCGCACAGCGTGTTGAGCCTTGCCACCGCCCTTGCCGTGGCAACGTCGAATTTTTCTCTCAACAATTTGTCCCTCGCGCCCTCTTCTGCGCGTATGTTCATAACTTTCATGCCCGAAAAGGAGAAGTTATCTACAACCGCCTGTAGATAACTGCACTTTTTTCCCGTGCTCTCTATCATGCAAAAGGACAGATCGTCCCTCAAAATTTTTAAGGGAACGGAGGGAAATCCCCCGCCCGACCCTATTTCGCACACCTTCGCCCCGTGCGGAAAATAGCTCTCACCCACGGCGCTGTCCAAAAAATGCTTCAAAAATACGTCGTTTTTGCGCGTAATCGCCGTGATATTGTACATCTGATTGTATTTTATCAGCATTTCGTACAGTTCATTGAATTGTTCGTAAAATTGCCCTTCTATCAGGCCTTCGTAATATCTGACGTCCATAATTTTTTCTATTATATCACAGCGCGGCGCATATTTCAACCCCATTTCAAATGTTGATAAAGTTATCAACCTCCACGCAACTACACTGTCAGTTTGTGGATACCGCCCCGTTTCAAGCTTGCTCTCTTTAATTTTTAAATTTTTCTACAAAAAAGTTATCAACTTGACCACAATTTGTAAACATACAAACTGACAGCAAAACCCCTCTTTTTCAACAGCCAAATATATTCAATTTTGTTGCAATTATTCAAGTTTTTTGATATTATAGTCATGTAATTTCAAATATTTGCGGGCAAGGTTTTTAATTTATCAACAAATGCACCGCACCTATTATTACTTCTACTATCAATTTTTTAATAAAATAATAAAATCATCACAAAATTTGCCGCATGAAAGGGCAGCCAACCCCGCATGCGCGGCAGTTTTTGCAATTTTTTAAGGAGCAGCTTATGAAACTTGTTTGCGAAGGTATAAATTTGTCTGAAGCGGTACTCAAGGTAGTAAAGGCCTGCGCGGGAAAGACCACCGTGCCCGTCATGGAGTGCATCAAACTTTCCGCCCGCAACGACAATCTTACCCTCACCGCCACCGACGGCGAAATATCCATTCAGAAGAAGATAAAGGCCGAAATTTACGAAGAGGGAGACATCTGCGTGCCCGGCAGGTACTTTTCCGACTTCATCAAAAAGCTCGAGGGCGAGCAGATAACCCTTTCCGTTGAAGATAAGATGATGGAAATAACCTACGCCGACAGTCAGACGGCCATGCAGGTCCTCCCCGCGGACGACTTTCCGAGAGTGGACGTGGACATCAACGAAAACAGCGTGGTCATTGCCACCGACGAGCTCAAGCGGCTGATAACCTCCACTTCCTTCTGCTGCGCCACCGACGATTCACGACCCATCTTAAAGGGCTGTCAGATAGTCATAGACGGGGAAGATATCTGCGTCACCGCGCTCGACGGCTTCCGCCTCGCCACCTCATACGGCAAAGTGGTTTCGTCCACCTGTCAGAATTTGGAGATAATCTGCCCCGCAAGGACGCTCAACGAGATCGAAAAGATGCTCCCCGCCGGCGAGGGCAACACCGAGCTCAAGCTTCAGCGCGGCCTCATCCTCGTCTGCGTGGACGATACCGTCTTGACTTCCCGCCTGTACAACGGCGACTTCATCAAAAAGGAGAACATAATCCCCCGCTCCTTCCAAACTGTAGTCACGGTCAACAGAAACCTCTTGAAGGCCTCCATCGAGCGTGCGGCAATTCTCGTCAGAAATGACAAAAACAGCCTCATCATATTCGATATTTCGGCCGACAAGATAGAAATTTCTTCCAATTCGGAGATAGGCAACGTTCAGGAGCCGGTCAAGGCCTCCATGGAGGGCAAGGATTTAAAGATTGCCATGAACTCCAAATTTATAATCGACGCCATAAACGCCCTCGGCGAAGAGGAAGCAGTTTTGTCCTTCAACAACAACGTTCAGCCCTTTATTTGCCAAAATAAGGAGGCAAAAGACAGTTTATATTTAATTTTGCCCGTAAGGACAAGCAATATTGCTTGACACGCGGGGCATAAAAAAATATAATTGTAGAGTGTAATTTGCACACTTATCCCCTGTGACCGTCCGTCGGAGGGGATTATAAATAAGGATAAAAATATTTAATAACGGAGTATAAAAAAATGAAAAGAACTTACCAACCCAAAAAGAGGCAGAGAAGCAAAGTTCACGGCTTCAGAAAAAGAATGGCAACCACCGCAGGCAGAAAGGTATTGAAGAGGCGCAGAAACAAGGGTCGCAAAAAGATAAGCGCATAATTTAAAGACGCTGTATGCGTTATTTAAGACTTAAAAAAAATACAGATTTTCAAAAACTTTTCAAGAGGGGAAAACGAGTATTTTCCCCTCGCCTTACACTACTCTACGCTCCCTCTTCCCGTCAGATGATGGGCATTGCCCTCTCCAAAAAGCACGGCAAGGCGGTTGCCCGTAACCGCATAAAGAGGGTGATACGCGCCGCATACGACAACAACGTATCTCAGCTCAGCGCAAACTATTCGGTAATAGTCATGCCCAAAGCGGGCGAAGATTTAAGTTATCACGCGATAGAAAAAGATCTTTGCGCATGTTTTAAAAGGATAAATGCGGCATGCCGGAAGAATACGGATTAAAAAAATTTTTGCGCCGCTATGTTTTCAGGCCGTATATAAAGATGTTCCTGTCGCGCCTCATCGTGCTCTATCAGCGCACCCTTTCGCGGCATACCTGTCTGTATGAGCCGACTTGCTCGGAATATATGCTGCGCTCGATAAACAACATAGGCGTAATTTTGGGAATTATTTGCGGTTGTTGGCGTATCTTGCGCTGCAATCCCTTTTCCAAGGGGGGCTACGACCCCGCCCCCGAAAATTATTTTAAAGTGAGATGGGTATATTGACCCTCAGTACGTTTAAATGAATCTTTTAGCAAATATTTCGCAGGGCGTCCTCGGCTACGGCATTACCACGCTCGACGCTGAGTCTATGCTCGATTGGTTGGGCGTAATAATACGTTGGCTGATTGAAGGCGTAGGCATAATAGGCGTGGGCATAATAGTCTTTACGCTCATTCTAAAAACAATAGTCCTCCCCCTCGACATATATTCGAGGATAAAGACCAAAAAGCAGTCCCTCGTCATGGAAAAGATGAGGCCGCAGATGGAAAAACTGCAAAAGCAGTACGCCAACGACAAACAGCTCTATCAGCAGAAGGTGTTGGAGCTGCAGAAAAAGAGCGGCTATTCGGTATTCGGGGCCTGCCTGCCCATGATAGTATCCCTCGTGATATTCATCTTCGTCTTTCAGGCCTTCTCGGCATATTCGCAGTATGCCACGGTGGAGAGCTATAACGACATGGTCCGCTCCTACAACAGCGTTGTGGAGGCCTACGTCTACGACGAGGCAAACAATCCCGACGGCTTTCTGATTGCAACGGATGACGGGACCGACTATCATGTGGATTTTTCGGCATTTGCAGACGAATATAACAGTGAGAACGGCACTTCCCTTTCGGAAGAGGACGTCTACACCGCACTCATGGCAGATTATAAGGAGGAGACGGGCACGGCCATAGCCGACGGCGTTGAAAACAGCTCCGACGCATACACGCGCGAGCAGATTCGCCTCACCCTTGTATCCTACTATATCGACGGTTTCGCCGCGCAGAAGGTCGCCGACGACTATGTGGCGAGGTATGAAGCGGGCGAAGGCAACGGCTTTTTGTGGGTGAGGAACATTTGGTATCCCGACTCCATGCTCAGCCATGAAGTTCCCGACTTCTCCACCTTCCGTCAGGCTGCTTCGCGCGCCAATATCGACGCAAGTTACGAAGAATCTTACAACAAAGTAACGGCCAACCTCACTCAGCAAAAGGAACAATACAACGGCTACTTCATACTCATAGTATTGTCTATAGGCGTAATGCTGTTGCAGCAGTTCATATCCATGCGCGCCAACAAAGCCACTAACGAGCTCAGCTCGGTCGATGGCTCGGCTCAGCGCACGACAAAGATGATGATGGTGCTCATGCCCATCATATACGGCGTGTTCGCCTTCATGTACTCGTCGGCATTCTCCATCTACATGATAACAAACACAACCTATTCAATAATAACTACGCTCATCATCAACAAGGCAATGAACGTGTGGTTCTCCAAAAAGGAAGAACAGGCCGAACACATCAAAATGAAGGGCCGCAAGAATTAAAAAAGCGATAAATATTTATAGGTTTCAACAGCTCAGCAGCGTCATACTGAACGCTAGCCAAGATTTGCGTTAATAAGTAATTAATTGACGGTGCAAGCGAAACCGCGCTTTCGCGCAGCACAACCCAATTTGCGAATCCTTTCGCCTCAGCGGTGTGAATTGCCGCGACTATATAAACTGAGGGCGAAAAAGGGTCGCGACAAGAGAGGCAGAGCCTCTCAGGTAACGGCAAATCGCAGGCGGCGCTAGCCAAGATTTGCGTTAATAATAAATGGAGTTAATAATGGAAACAACAAACATTTTCACCGGAAAAACGGTGGATGAAGCCGTAGAAAGCGGACTCGCCGCTCTCGGCATCACAAGGGAAGAAGCAGAAATTTCCGTCCTCGACGAGGGCAAAAAAGGCCTGTTCGGTATCGGCGGCACAAAGGCCAAGGTAAAGATTGAAAAACGCGCCACCGACGGCGAGCGCGCCGTTAAATTTATCGACGGCCTCTTCGACATCTTAAAGATCAACGCCTTTGCCGAAATAATCACCGACGGCGAAAAGGTGGAAATCAACGTTCAAACGGCCAATTCCCATCAGGTAATAGGCCATCACGGCGAAGTGCTCGACGCAATTCAGACGATTGCCGGCGCCGTCGCCAATATCGGCAACGAACAGTACAAAAAGGTGGTTGTCGACTGCGAAAATTACCGTCAAAGCCGCAACAACACCCTCACCGCCCTCGCCGAAAAGTTGGCCAAAAAGGCCGTTGAAAAGGGCAGAAAGTACAAACTTGAGCCCATGAACCCCTACGAGCGCAGAATCATCCACTCCGCCCTCGCAGGCAGGGAGGACGTTAAAACGGTCAGCGAAGGCGAAGAGCCCAACAGATACGTCGTTATCATTCCTTCAAATTTAAAGACGTTCGAGCGCCGTCCCCGCGGCGACAGAAGGTATTCGTCCGATAAGAAGTTCTCGGGCAACCGCGACAGGGGTGAAAGAAGATATTCCGACCGCCGCGGCGGCCGCGACAGGGGCGACCGTCCCTCTGCCCCCCGCCCTGCCCGTCCCGCAAAGGCGAAGAGGGAAATCCGCTTCGGCACTTTCCTCGGCAACAGCGGCGCCGGCAAAACCGAAGAGAACAAGTCTGAAGAGTAATCTCCCTACTCTGTCATTTCGACCAAGCCCGCCGCAGGCGGGCGCGTGGAGAAATCTCACAGTAAAGCAAGAAAATACGAAAAATGTTCATACGGAGATATCCGTCGACCGAGAAATATAGTTAGATTTCTCGGCTACGCTCGAAATGACAAACTATTTTTTTTGACCGATAAAATCTAACAGTAACCCTTAAGTACAAAAGGGAACAGTATGGCAAATAAATATTACGTCTATATACTTTGTAACGATAAAAAGAATGTACTGTATGTTGGCGTTACAAATAATATTTGCCGTCGGTTATCTGAACATGTAAGTAACCTTAATAATGGTTTTACGCATAAATATAAAATTCATAAATTGATTTATGCCGAAGTTTACAGCAGTATAAAAACCGCCATAAAAGGGAAAAGCAAATTAAAAGATGGTCGAGAGTTAAAAAAGAGCAGTTAATAAATACTGCAAACCCTCAATGGGAAGAGATAGATCCTTTTTAAGTAAAAATATTTAAAATTATATTGCTCCCTCTCCCCTGCCATTTCGACGGAAGGCATGTAGTGTTCCTCTTTCTGTTATTTCGACAAGCCCCTCATTTTTTCTCTGTCATTTCGACCAAGCCTGCCGCAGGCGGGCGCGTGGAGAAATCTCACAGTAAAGCAAGAAAATACGAAAAATGCCCATATGGCAATATCCGTCGACCGAGTAATATAGTTAGATTTCTCGGCTACGCTCGAAATGACAAACTGTTTTTTTCGACCGAATAAGAGTTTTATTTGTGTCTTGCACAAATAAAACTCCATATGAAAGAAAATGACTTAAGCTCTGCATATGCGCAAGCATGGGCAGGCGAAAGGTCAATTTTCTTTCGCGCGGACGCGCATTAATCAATTCAATAGCCCTCGGCGAAAAAAGGTTTTTCGCCTAAGGATGCGATGCAAGCGTATAAGGTGGCAAGCCGAATTAAATTCGGCTTGCCGCTGTCGGCGCTTTATATATAATACAACATCATTAAATCATCGCGAAAAGCTGTAGCATTTTCGCGAAGGCCGAGGCGCAATCCCACGGAAACATCAAGCCGAGATTTTCTCGGCTTGATAAAAGCAGGGATTTGCGCCTCGGCGGAGGTAGGTTTTCGGCTCAACACTACCGCATAAAAAAACCGAAAAAGGAGAGAGCGCGTAGAGCGCACAATCCCCTTAAGAGCGGTTTCAGGCCGCTCTTTTTTATGCCCTTGAACTTCATTGACCGGGGCATATTGCGGGGTTTACGCTCAGCCGTGCGCGCTCAAAACACAATGCACAACAAAAAACTTGAATTCACCACCCTCATGATCTGCAGGGCGGGGCTGCTTGCAGCGCTGTATGCAGTTCTCACATGGTGCCTCGGCGCCTTCGCTTACGGCCCCTTTCAGATTCGTCCCGCAGAGGGATTGACCGTGCTCGCCGTCTTTTACATAGAAGCCGTCCCCGGCCTCTACGTCGGCTGCATGTTGGCCAACATACTCTCAGGCTACGGCGTCTACGACATTTTCCTCGGCAGCCTCGCCACTCTCGTCGCAGCGGGCCTCTCCTTCGGCGTCGGCAGACTGTTCAAAAACGACGTCTTAAAGCTGATATTATGCGGCCTGTTCAACATACTTCTCAACGCCTTCATTATTCCCGCGGTCATGATTCTCGGCGGCGCGACAGAGGCATATTGGTACCTCTTCGGCTCCATGGTTCTGACCGAAACGGTGTGGGTATATGCGATAGGCGCCCCCCTCTACTTGGCCATAAAGAGGCTTATAGACAAGCGCGTGCGCGTCATGCTTCCGCTCGTCGGTTTCAGCAATAAAAATTACGGCGCGGCCAAAAAAGTTTAGTAAGACATTTAAGATAGAAAAAAACAAAAATATTGATGAAATTTAATAAATTTTACAAAAAAATTTATAAAAACACTTGCAAAATATTGCAAAGTTATTTATACTATCTTTAGGTAGAGATGGGCTACTAAATTCACTTTATGGAGCGTAATATGACAATCACAGAAGCAGTAGCAAAAAGACTGGGCGGCATTTTAAAGGAAAGAGGCATGATGAAGAAGGAGTTCAGGGAGCTCCCCGGCGTAAAGGGACAGAGCGTCTGCAACATCTTCAGAACAAAGTCAACTCCCTCTATCTCCATGACCACTCTTTACAGGGTTTGCAATGCACTCGGCATGACCATGGCTGAGTTCCTCGACGACCCCGTATTTGACGAAGTCGAAGTGCCCGGCGTCAACAAGTAATCTTTAATAGTAAAATTAAAGTAAAGTCCGTATGCGGCGTTATACGCCGCATTAACACCGGACGATTTTAGCGAGTAATTAAGCCGCGCGGAAAAATTTCCGCGCGGATTTTTTGTATGTCATATTCTGCGCCTGCGGCGCACGCGGCTATGCCGCGTCATACTGAGCAGAGGCACAAAGTGCCGTCGTCGAAGTATCTTGCCTTATATGAAATCGAACAAGATGTTTCGACTGCGTTCGTCGCTTAATGCTCCTCACTTCGCTCAACATGACATAGGTGCCCGCCAATCCTCCCCCTTCCTGTCATTTCGAGCGGAGGGCAAAGCCCGCAGCCGAGAAATCTCCCCAAACGAAGTCTAAACTACGTTCACGCAGATTTCTCCACGCGCCCGCTATAAGCGGGCTTAGTCGAAATGACAAAGGAGAGCGCATGTCGGAGGGCTTGGCCGAAATGACATTAAAAAAATACCCCCCGCAGTGTTCCCTGCGGGGGTTGCGTTCATTCGCGTATATATGCCGTTCAATTACTTTTTGGCGCAGTTTTTCTTCAAGGTTTCAAGGCACTCGGTGAGCTCGGCGGGTATCCTCGTCTTTATGGTGTTGTGGTAGTAGCTGTCAATCTCTTCGGCTTCCTTAGCCCACTTCTCCTTGTCCACTTCAAGAATGCCCTTCAAATCGTCAAGGCCGAACTTGTGTCCGGGCGCGATTTCGTAGTCCATGTCCTCAAGGTCGATGTCCTGAGGCTTGGGAACGTAGCCTATAGCCGTCTCGTCGGCGTCCACGGTGCCGTCGCAGCGCTTTAAAATCCACTCGAGCACGCGCATGTTGTCGCCGAAGCCCGGCCATATGAAGTTGCCGTCCTTGTCCTGTCTGAACCAATTGACGTTGAATATCTTGGGAGGATTCTTGACTACCTTGCCCATGTCGATCCAATGCTGAAAATAGTCGCCCATGTGATAGCCTGCAAAGGGCTTCATGGCCATGGGGTCGTGGCGGAGTACGCCCGTTGCGCCTGTGGCGGCTGCGGTCGTTTCAGAGGACATTGCGCTGCCCACAAACACGCCGTGGTTCCAATCCCTCGACTGATATACGAGGGGTGTGGTCGTCGCCCTTCTGCCGCCGAAGATTATGGCCGACAGGGGCACGCCCTCCTTGGAGTTGAACTCGGGCGAAATGCAGGGGCAGTTTGCCGCGGGTGCGGTGAAGCGTGAGTTGGGGTGCGCGGCGTAGGTCGACTTATCCTTCTTGTCGAACTTGGCGGGGTTCCAAGGCTTGCCCGTCCAATCTATGCAGTGTTCGGGCAGCTCCTTGTTGAGTCCCTCCCACCACACGGTCATGTTGTCGGTGTCGAGTGCGACGTTGGTGAATATAGTGCCGCGCCTCGTTGCAGCCAAGGCGTTGGGGTTGGAGTGTTCGTTCGTGCCGGGAGCCACGCCGAAGAAGCCGTTTTCGGGGTTTACAGCCCAAAGTCTGCCGTCGGCACCCACGCGTATCCATGCAATGTCGTCGCCGACGCACTCAACCTTGTAGCCCTTCTCCTGATAGTGTTTGGGGGGAATGAGCATGGCAAGGTTGGTCTTGCCGCAGGCCGAGGGGAAAGCTGCCGCAACATACTTTTTGCTGCCGTCGGGGAAGGTTACGCCCAAAATGAGCATGTGCTCGGCCATCCAACCCTCGTTCTTGCCGAGGTAGGAGGCAATTCTCAGGGCAAAGCACTTTTTGCCGAGTAGCACGTTGCCGCCGTATGCCGAGTTTACAGAAATTATGGTGTTGTCCTCGGGGAAGTGCATGATGTAGCGGTTGTCCGCGTCGATGTTGCACTTTGCGTGGAAGCCCTTTATAAAGTCTCCGTCGGGGCCGATGGCCTTTAAGACGTTTGCGCCCACGCGGGTCATGATGTTCATGTTCAGGACGACGTATATTGAGTCGGTAACCTCAATGCCGTAGCGGGCAAAGGGCGAACCTACAACGCCCATCGAATAGGGAATGACGTACATGGTCCTTCCCTTCATGGAGCCGCGTGCAATTTCGCTTGCAAGCTCATAGGCCTGTTTGGGGTCCATCCAATAGTTTACGGGGCCGGCGTCGTCCTTATCCTTGGTGCAGATAAAAGTTCTGTCCTCAACGCGGGCAACGTCGTTGACCTTTGTTCTGTGCAGGTAGCAGTCGGGCAGAATGCTCTGATTGAGTTTGATGAGCTCGCCAGATTTAACGGCCTCTTTCCTCAACTCGTCAAGCTGAGCCATGTCGCCCGTTATCCAAACAATGTGGTCGGGTTGGGCAAGGTCAGCGCTCTCTTCAACAAAGTCAAGTACTTTCTTGTTTTTGGTAAGTGCCATGTATTTGTATCTCCTTAAGATGTATTGCTTATTCAGAGGGGTAAAATTTTATAAAAAGTATAAAATTATAACGTCTCCCGTATAAAAGTATAACAAAATTTGTTGCACATTGCAACAAAATGAGCGCAGTTGGGGAAAATTAAATGGCGGGGCGCGCACTATTGCCGCGCCCCGCCATTTAAAGGGTGTAGGGCATAGGATTTAGGGGTTAGGGGTGGTGGAAGTAATAAATGAATAGTGAATAATGAAGAGTGAATAATTGTAGTGAAAGATTTTTCCTTTGTCCTTCGCCACCATTGTCATTTCGAGCGTAGCCGAGAAATCTGCGCGATAAGCGCGACAATGGTGGCTCCGAGATTTCTCCGCGCCGCACCCTGTGGGCGCTTTGGTCGAAATGACAAAGGGGAGGATCGCGGCAAAGCCGCATACACTTATACTTTCCCTATCCCCTATCCCCTACCCCCTACACCCTGAACTTCGCCATTATTTTATATATTTTTACACAAAAATATCTCTTACGCGCGCATATAAACCATATAATACTTCAAAAGGAGTGTGCAATGGCAGGTTACGTTAAAAGGTTGGCTTTAATTAGAACTTTAAAGGCGGGCTATTCGGCGGACGGCGGCCCCTTAAAGGGCATAATACGTTGCGAAGCCTATGCCGGCTACTTCAGGGCGGAAGCTTCGCTAATAAATTTTGCGCCCCTGTCCGACGGCTGTTACCGCATAGGCATGACCGACGGCGACTGCGCCGTCATCTTCGACCCTCCCTCCTTCGAGGGCGACTGCAAACTCGACCCCTCGCGCGGGTTCGCCTGCCTTATAGCCTTCTGCCGCGGCGGCGAAGTGCGCCCCATCGCCTCTGCCGTGTGCGGCGACAACGAAAAACTGCTCGCCGCCGTTCAGAGCGCCATAGAGCGTGAGGAAAATCCCCCCAAACCCGCCTACGACGACGAAGCCATTGCCGATGTAAACTATTATGAATTGGAAAATGATAAAGACGATGGAGATGTACGCCCGTCTGAAGGGGGCAAAGACGGGCAAGACGCTTGTCAGAATGAAGATGACCCTCGCCTTAGCCCGGGCGAGAAGGGCGCAAAATACTCCACCGCCCCCGCCGCAACCGACGGCGAAAGGGTAAAGTGCTCCACGCGCTCCTTCCGCATAGGCGGCTCCCCCAAGGACGACGAGGACGCGCCGCAAGTCGGCGACCCCTGCCCTGTAGACGGGGACGAGGCCGCACAGCCACGCCTTGCGGGAGGAGGCTTTTTCGAGCGCATGAGCGGCGACATAAAAAATATCTTCTCCACCTACCCCCGCCTGACCGCCTTGGAGGACGTGATAGACGGCTCCAAATGGGCAAAAATTTCCTACGGCAACGGCCTGCACTATGCGTTCGGCGTGATATATGACGGGGGAAACGCCAAATTTTTGTGTTACGCCGTGCCCGTTGAGGCGGACGCGCCCTGCCCCGAAAGCTTAAAGGGCCGCGCCTCTTACGTCCCCGTCGACGGCGGAGGATATTGGATAATGTATCAGGATGCCGAGACGGGGATATCAATTAAGCCCTGTTAACAAAAGTGGTGGCTTGGCCGAAGCCATCCACTTTTCGTTATCTGAGGGGCCAGCCCCTCTTTCCGCGATTTTGTTTTAGCCCACAATTAAATAATCGCGGCAATTCACCCTGCTGAGGCGCAGGTATGCGCAAATTGGGGCTACTTCGGGGAAGTCAATTCCCCTCGTAACGTAATTATGCGCCTGCGGCGCAATACAATATTTGAGCCCCCCTTGTGTAAAGGGGGGATTAAAGGGGGGATTGTCTTGCTTTTACTTTCAACAATTCCTCAGGCGCATATGCGCTATTTCACGCAAGCCGTAGGCTTGCAATTCACCGCGCCGCCAAAGGCGCGTTGCGCCATTGGCGGCGCCTTTTCATCATATTTTCGCCGTCATAGCGTTGCTTTTTTATTGGCAAAGGTATATAATGGGGTCAATCTGAAATTTAGGAGTGACGTCATTGGGCGAAAGCAAGGTTAAAACAAAAAAAAGTCCCCTAAAGCGGCTTTTAATAGTTATAGTTTGCGTAGTCTTCTTTCTCGCCGTCGTTTTGGCGTTTCTCTTCATCTCCGACGCCGTCGCGCACAGTATGGCGCGCGTGGTGCCCGACTATGAGATGGATGCCGACGGCCTCATCGCCGTGCTCGACAAGGACAGAGATGATTGGACGGACGAGGACTATGACTTTGTCTACCGTCAGACGGGTCTCACCCGCGCATATTTCGACAGCGAGGACAGAGTAGATAAAACTTTCATTTTAAACTGTCAGGCCGATCTGTACTTCACGGCGGAGCCCGACCACGATTCGGACTTTTTTTGGAGCTCGCACGACTATTTCCCCGATAAATATTTCCATATGGTAGACCTTAAAGAGGGCGACGTATTAGTTTCGGCCTCCGTGCACACCATGGGTTGGCGCAACGGCCACGCCGCCTTGGTAATCTCGGGCGGCAGCAGCGGAGGATCGAGGATAGCCGAAGCCGTAGCCGTGGGCACCGATTCGCGCACTAGCGGCACGGGTTGGTTCAGGCAGGCGGCAAGCTTCATGGTGCTCCGCCCCAAAATTCCCGCCGAACAGGCCGAAGAAATTGCCGAATGGGCATATGAAAACCTTATCGATGTACCCTATTCGCTGTTCACGGGCATCTTTTACCCCAAGGATCAGACGGACAACGTGCAGAACACGCACTGCGCCCACCTCGTGTGGCAGGCCTACAAGGCCTTCGGGTACGACATCGACACCACGGGCGGCCCCGTCGTGTCGCCAAAAAATATCGCCAAATGCGACCTGTTCGAAGTAATTCAGGTCAACGGCTTCGACCTCGATAATTTGTGGTCCTGATTGCATTGATTAAAGCATATATGCCGCCCTGCGGCGCGTTTCCGCGCCGCAGGGCGGCATATATCATTTCAGCCCCCTGTAGGGTTTTAAAACTAAGAGCGCATAAATTAAAAACAGTGCGCTCACTCCCCCCGCCGCCGCTGCGCACCGCACGGCGGTGAGGTTGTTAAGGCACAAAAAATTTAAAAGGTCAAAGCCAAATATTGCCCATACCCCGCCGCATATGCCGAGGATAATGAGTATTACAGAGCAGATAATACACGACAGCCGCATAAAAATATTGTGCACATATTGCGGAAAATTATTATTGTCGGCCGCGGCAAAGGCGTTTGGCGGCTGTTCTGCAATGCCGCCCTTTTTGTCATTTCGACCATCGTGGAGAAATCTCGGAGCGAAGCGACGGACAAAAAGGGCAAAAAATATTATATTTTACCATAACTTGTCTTTTTCTTTTGTCGGCGGGGTATCTACCCCGCCAGATATGTTCGACTACGCTCAATATGACAAAAGAAAAAGACAAAATTCACACCGCCATACAATATGGCAAATCGAAGTGAGGTGTTGAGGCGGTATTTCACTCCGCGTAAGCGGAATTTCACACACAGCGTAAGCTGTGTATTTCACTTTTACAAGACAATATTTTCAAGCACAAGCTTGTCAAAGTCGACCGATTCGGCAAAGTCACGGGGAATAAATTTTACCGTGTTGAACTTTGCGTAGTTGAAAATGTGCGTCTTTAAAAGCACGGGGGTGGCAATGTCAAGCTCCTCGCAGATGTCCGCAAGGTAGTTGAAAAATGACGAGTACGCAAATTTATCCACGCGCTCGTAGGTGACTTGTTTTATTATTTTGCCATCCTTGATGACCTTTCCCCAAATTCTGAACATACCCTCATTTTAACAGAAAACTCCCCCGTTGTAAATGCTTTTTCGTCTTTTGCGCGCTTTAAAAAAATTTATATTATTGACAAAACGGCGCATAAGATATAAAATAATAGAAATATCTTTTATTTGCGCGGCGGGGCGCACGCGCCCCGCCGCTGAAAGGAAAAGCTTATGGAAAAAATTGAACGCGACATAGTTGCCATTCTCACGGCCGACTCCCGCGCGGGCGCGGCCAAAATTGCCGCCATGCTCGGCATCTCACAGCATGAGGCCGCAGAGCGGATCAAGAAGCTCGAGGACGACGGCATAATCGTCAAGTACACCGCCATCGTCAACGAGGATGCCTTCGACGAGGACATAGTTGAAGCGCTGATAGAGGTAAAGGTCACTCCCCAACGCGGCTCCGGCTTCGACGCCATCGCCGAGGAGATCGCCGCCCACGACGAGGTAAAAAATTTATACCTCATGTCGGGCGCATACGATTTGGCCGTTATCGTCGCGGGCAAGTCGTTAAAGTCCATCTCCCGCTTTGTGTCCGAAAGGATTTCCACCTACGACAACGTGCTCTCCACCGCTACCCACTTCATTTTAAAGAAGTACAAGGTAGAGGGTGCGCTCATGAAGAGCGACGAGGGCACGGAGAGGCTGTCGGTACAGCCCTAAAGCAATTAACGCAAGTCTTGGCTGGCGCCGCCTGCGACTTGCCGTTATTTTGAGGAGCTCCGCTCCTCGGCGCACAATCTAAAAGTGCCCTCAATTATATAATTGTGCGCCTTCACCTCAGGCGAGCTCGCTAACGCGACAAATTGGGGCCGCTTAACGGCGGAAATGAATTCTGCCTTGCGACATAATTTATGCGCCGTTGGCGCAGAACCACATTGAAGCCCCCTTTGTGTAAAGGGGGGATTGAAGGGGGGATTGTCATACTGAGCGGAGGCACGAAGTGCCGTAGTCGAATGTATCTGGCGGGTCTCACACCGGGCGAGATGTTTCAACTTTGCTCAACATGACAAAGTGCACCTTGTTAATTACTGTAATTTGAAATAATACCTACATATCATTATGCGTTCTTTTATCAACAAGCGCTCGGCGGAGCTCAAGCCGAGCGGCATAAGAAAATTTTTTGACATAGTTTCAGAGATGGACGGGGCTATCTCGCTCGGTGTGGGCGAGCCCGACTTTGTCACGCCATGGTCCATACGCGACGCGGCTATCCGCTCGGTCAAGCGCGGCCTCACCCAATACACGGGCAACAGGGGCCTGCCCGAACTGCGCAAAAATATCTGCAGGTATCTTTGCGAGCGCTTCTCCATTCCCGCCGACCCCGCCCACACCCTCGTCACTGTCGGCGCTAGCGAGGCCATAGATTTAACCTTGCGCGCCATCTGCGAGGAGGGGGACGAAATTCTCGTTCCCGAGCCCTGCTATGTGTCATATGCGCCCTCGGTCTCCCTTTCGGGCGGCACCCCCGTCGCCGTGCACTGCGTCGCCGACAACGACTTCGTGCTCACCCCCGAACAGCTCAAAGCCGCCATAACGCCCAAAACAAAGGCGCTCATTTTGGCTTACCCCAACAACCCCACGGGCGCAATAATGACGCGCGAACAGCTTGAGGCGATAATTCCCGTAATCGAGGAGCACGACCTCTTGGTCATATCCGACGAAATTTATGCCGAGCTGACCTACGTCGGCAAGCACGTTTCAATAGCTTCGCTGAAGGATATGTCCGCACGAACGGTGGTAATCAGCGGTTTTTCAAAGGCATTCGCCATGACGGGATGGCGCGTGGGCTTTGTGTGCGCCCCTCCCGAAATCGACGAAGCAATGTTCAAAATTCATCAATACACCATAATGTGCGCGCCGAGGGTCAGCCAACACGCCGCAAACGCGGCGCTCGCCGAGGGCTTCACCGACGGCTTTGCCGTCGTCGAGGAGATGGTCGAAGAGTACGCCCGCCGCGGGCGCTTCCTCGCCAATGCCTTCAACTCCATGGGTCTGAAGTGCTTCATGCCCAAGGGCGCCTTCTATGTGTTCCCCTCCGTGGCCTCCACGGGTCTTACGGGCGACGAGTTTGCAAACGGCCTCCTCCGCTCGCAAAAGGTGGCCGTCGTGCCCGGTTCGGCGTTCGGCGACGCGGGTTTGTACCATGTGCGCTGCTCCTACGCCACCTCTATGGCGCAGCTTTCAGAGGCGATAGACCGCATTTCGCGGTTCATAGAGAGCATAAAGAGGTAAATATGCGGGCGCTTCGCCCGCGTGAAAGGCGCGTAAATAACCTATTTTTGTCATTTCGACCGAAGCGCAATCATTGCGCGGAGCGGAGAAATCCCCCAAACGGAGTCAAGACTTCGTTCACGCAGATTTCTCCAAATTATAGGCTCCCTTGTGTAAAGGGAGCTGTCGCAGGCGAGCTTGCGAAACTGTGACTGAGGGATTGTTACCTTATTTTATTAACTACGGCGCCTACGCCGCCTACAATCCCCCCTCGGTTTGCTGAAGCAAACCTTCTCGCCGCCATTAAGGTAATGGCATGGCGGATCGGTCACCGTTCGCGCCTTGCACTTTGCGCTCACTCATCTCACCTCGGCACGCACAACGGGTATCCGTTGTGCTATGAAGTGCCTCGTTCGTCCCCCCTTTACACAAGAGGGGCTCCGATAGTGTTCTGCTTCGCAGTCGTTGCTAGACAAGACTTGCCGTTAACAGGTTTTATTTATTTGACAAAAATTTGCGTAGAATATATAATAGTGTAAACGGATATGTGGAAGGGATATTTTTATTCCGGCCACATATCTTTATTTATAGCGGGCATGACCGCGCAATTAAGCAATTTATATCAATAAGAGGTTTTTAAAAAAAGCAAAATGTCAGAACAGTTTGTAATGACCCAAAAGAATCTTGACGATTTAAAGGAAGAACTTGAGTATCTCGTCAAAGTAAAGCGCCCCGAAATTATCGAGCGCATCGCCGAGGCCCGCTCCCACGGCGACCTTTCGGAAAACGCCGAATACGACGCCGCCCGCGAAGAGCAGCGCTCCAACGAGGGCAAGATAGCCGAAATCGAGTATCAGATCAAAAACGCCGTCATTCAGGAAGAAATCACCGACAATTCCTACGTTCACCTCAACTCCATAGTCACCGTCTACGACGAGGAGTTCGGTGAGGAGGAAACTTACACCATCTCCTCCGTCACCGACGTCGACGTAATGAACAACAAGATCTCCTCCGAATCCCCCGTCGGCGCGGCTCTCATGCGCCACAAGAAGGGCGAAGAGGTGCTCGTCGCCTCTCCCGAGGGCGAATATAAGCTCAAGATTTTAAATATCAGATAATTACACCCGCAAATATTGTCGAATTATAAGTTTCACGTCGAACATAAAGGACTTTTTTATGGAAGAAAAGAATAACACCCCCAACACCATTCCCACCGAAGAGGAAGAACTCCTCGCCGAACAGGCGCGTATACGCAGGGAAAAACTCGCCAAACTCATCTCCGAGGGCAACAACCCCTACGAAAAGACAAAGTACACCGTCACCGCCAATTCAACCTATATAAAGGATAATTTCGACGCCTTGGAGGGCAAGGAAGTGTCCATTGCGGGCAGGCTCATGTCCCGCCGCATAATGGGCAAGGCCTCCTTTTCGCACATCTCCGACCGAGACGGCCTCATTCAGATATATGTCAAGCGCGACGACGTCGGCGAGGCCGACTACATGGCGTATAAAAAGGACTACGACATAGGCGATATCGTCGGCGTAAGGGGCTATGTATTCAAGACGCAGACGGGCGAAGTCTCCGTTCACTGCAACCATATCGAGATGCTGTCCAAGTCCCTCCTGCCACTGCCCGAAAAGCAGCACGGCCTGACCAATATGGACATCAAGTACCGTCAGCGCGACCTTGACTTAATCGTCAATCCCGAGGTGAGAAAGACCTTTATAACCCGCTCCAAGGTAATGCGTGAAATCAGGGCTTATCTCGACAATTTGGACTATTTGGAGGTGGATACCCCCGTTCTCAACACCCTTGAAATAGGAGCGGCCGCCCGCCCCTTCAAGACCCATCACAACGCCCTCGACATCGACATGTACCTGAGAATCGAAACCGAGCTCTACTTAAAGAGACTGATAGTCGGCGGGCTTGAGCGCGTGTACGAGGTCGGCCGTATCTTCCGCAACGAGGGCATGGACGCCTTCCACAACCCCGAGTTCACCACGGTTGAAATGTATCAGGCGTATACAGACTATATGGGCATGATGGACCTCATCGAGGACATGTACAGAAACATAACCCTCAACGTCTGCGGCACCACCAAAATAACCTATCAGGGCACCGAGATAGACATGGGCGCCAAGTGGGCGCGCATGACCATGAAGGAGGCCGTAAAGAAGGCCTGCGGCGCCGACTACGACAGCTGGGCGGACGACTCCGCCGCCCGCGAGTGCGCAAAGGCCTTGGGCTGCGAAGTTCCCGAGGGAGAAAGGGCAACAAAGGGTCACGTCCTCATTGCACTCTTCGAAGAATATGTAGAGGGCAACCTCATTCAGCCCACCATAATTTACGACTATCCCGTAGAAAACTCCCCCCTCGCCAAGCGCAAGGCCTCCGACCCCGCCTTCACCGAGAGGTTTGAATACTTCATCTGTGCCCACGAATTCGGCAACGCCTTCTCCGAGCTCAACGATCCCATAGACCAAAAGGCGCGCTTCGTCAAGCAGATAGAGGAAAAGAAAAAGCAGGAACCCGGCTGCAACGCGCAGGTAGACGAGGACTTCGTCACCGCCTTGGAGTACGGCCTTCCCCCCACCGGCGGCCTCGGCATGGGCGTCGACCGCCTCGTCATGCTGCTGACGGACAGCAGCACGATAAGGGATGTGATACTTTTCCCCACTATGAAACCAAAAAAATAATCCGCACATATATGCGTCGCGATACATTGTCGCGTTTACGGGTTTGCTCAGTCACTTACCTCTTAGTAAGCTCCTTCGCAACTTCCGCACGCTCCGCGTCTCGCTCGCATCTCTGCACGGATTTCGTAGACCGAAGATAGGTGTGCACCCTCATTGTCTTGCTCGCTTCTGAACACAAATTTCGTAGACCGGGGTTTAAATAATCCTCGAATTACTCGCTTCTCCGCACAAATTGTCGACCGAGCCTCTCTTTGTCCCCCTTGTGTAAAGGGGGGACGACAGATTATAATTTGAAGTGCAACACCTATAAAAAAAGAGACAACGTCGCTTCTTTAGTGTAAAATGTAAGTGACC
>CALVPX010000014.1 GCA_944354265.1 uncultured Clostridia bacterium
TTATAAAATGATAACTTACGCCTTTCGGCGTCGCAGCTATCTATCATTGTCTTATTGCTGCATTAACTTTCGCCTTTGCGCGTATAAACATTATATCTTAACTTTTAAAAAAACACAAATAATTTTCAATGTTTTTTATAAAAATTTGCGCGCTAAGGCATTTATTCATTTATTTTCAACGGTGGGCAGGCAATCGCCTGCCTTACCGCTACTTAATTTTAATTGGTGTTCCTCTTAGCTCTCTCGCCGATGACCTTTTCAGCTACCGACTTGGGAACTTCGGCATAGTGGTCGAACTGCATCGTGAACTGACCGCGACCCTGAGTGCGCGAACGGAGGTCGGTTGCATAGCCGAACATCTCTGAAAGGGGAACTTCGGCGTCGACTACTTTTGCGCCTGCGCGGTCGTCGGTGGAGACGATTGTGCCGCGGCGGGCGGTTACGTTGCCCATGATGTCGCCGAAATAGTCGTCGGGAGTGATGACCTCAACCTTCATTACGGGTTCGAGAAGGACGGGCTTAGCCTTGGACATACCGTCCTTGAAGGCCATGGAGCCTGCGATTTGGAATGCCATTTCGGACGAGTCGACCTCGTGGAAGGAGCCGTCGTAAACCTGAACCTTGAAGTCAACTACTTCGTAGCCTGCAAGGAAGCCGTTCTTTGCGGCGCCCTGAATGCCCTTGTCGATTGCGGGGATATATTCCTTGGGAATGGAGCCGCCGACGGTGAGATCCTCGAACACATAGCCCGAACCGGGTTCGCCGGGAATGAGGTGAATTTTGCAGTGACCGTACTGACCTTTACCACCCGACTGCCTCTTGTAGAGACCCTCTGCGTCGCAGGCCTGACGAATGGTTTCGCGGTAGGCGACCTGAGGAGCGCCGACATTGGCTTCTACCTTGAATTCGCGGAGAAGTCTGTCGACGATGATATCGAGGTGAAGTTCGCCCATGCCGGCGATTATGGTCTGACCGGTCTCCTGATCGGTATAGGTCTTGAAAGTGGGATCCTCTTCTGCGAGCTTGATGAGCGCCATGGTCATCTTTTCCTGACCGGCCTTGGTCTTAGGCTCGATGGAGAGCTGAATGACGGGGTCGGAGAAGGTCATCTGCTCGAGAATGATGGGATGAGCTTCGTCGCAGAGGGTGTCGCCCGTGGTGGTGTCCTTTAAGCCGACGATGGCGCAGATGTCGCCCGAGTAGATCTTGGAGATCTCCATACGCGAATTTGCGTGCATTTGAACAAGACGGCCTACGCGCTCCCTCTTGCCCTTTGTGGAGTTATATACATAGGAGCCTGACTCCAATACGCCGGAGTATGCTCTGAAATATGCGAGGCGGCCGACGAAGGGGTCGGTTGCGATCTTGAATGCAAGGCCGCAGAAGGGCTCGCCGTCGTCTGTCTTTCTCTCTTCCTCTTCGCCCGTATCGGGATTTACGCCCTTTACATGGTCGATATCGACGGGGGAAGGAAGGAAATCGACGATTGCGTCGAGGAGCATCTGAACGCCCTTGTTCTTATAGCTCGAGCCGCAGAGAACGGGGGTGCACTTCATGGCGATGGTGGCCTTTCTTAAACCCTTGCGGATTTCTTCGGGGGTGAGTTCCATGGTTTCAAGGAACTTTTCCATGAGTTCGTCGTCGCCTTCTGCAGCGGCTTCCATTACGGCGAGGTGACCTGCTTCGGCAGCTTCCTGCATGTCTGCGGGAATTTCTGCCTTGTGGTACTGCTTGCCGTCGTCAGAGTCGTAAATTTCGGCGTTCATTTCGATGAGGTCGACGATGCCTTTGAAGGTGTCCTCCTTGCCGATGGGCAGTTCTACGGGGACGGGATTGGTGTTGAGCCTCTCCTTCATCATCTTTACGGCGCGCTCGAAGTTTGCGCCGTTGATGTCCATCTTGTTGACGTAAGCTATGCGGGGAACCTTGTACTTATCTGCCTGACGCCATACGGTTTCAGACTGAGGTTCTACGCCGCCCTTTGCGCAGAAGGTTGCAACTGCGCCGTCGAGAACGCGGAGCGAACGTTCAACTTCAACGGTGAAGTCAACGTGGCCCGGGGTATCAATGATGTTGATTCTGCATTCATCGGCCTTTGTCTTGCCCGTGCGCGTCCAATGGCAGGTGGTTGCGGCGGAGGTGATGGTTATACCTCTCTCTTGTTCCTGAACCATCCAGTCCATGGTGGCCGTGCCGTCGTGCGTTTCGCCGATTTTGTGGTTGATGCCTGTGTAGTAAAGGATACGCTCTGTCGTCGTCGTCTTGCCGGCGTCGATGTGAGCCATGATACCGATATTTCTTGTATGCGCTAAATCGTATTCTCTTGCCATATTTCACGCTCCGATCAGAATCTGAAATGAGCGAAAGCCTTGTTGGCTTCTGCCATTCTGTGGGTATCTTCCTTCTTCTTTACAGATCCGCCGGTGTTGTTGTAAGCGTCCATGAGTTCGGCAGCAAGCTTGTTGCACATTTCCCTTTCGGAGCGCTTGCGGGTGTTGGTAACCAACCAACGGATGGCGAGGGTCTGACGCCTTTCGGGTCTGATTTCGATGGGCACCTGATAGTTGGCGCCGCCAACCCTCCTTGCTTTAACTTCCAATACGGGCATGATGTTGTTCATTGCCTGATTGAAGATATCCATGGGGTCTTGTCCGAGCTTTTCGCTCGCTATTTTGAAGGCGTCGTAGACGATCGCCTGTGCGGTACCTCTTTTGCCGTCGTACATGATTTGGTTGATGAGCTTTGTTACAACCTTTGAATTGTACACGGGATCGGGTAATACGTCCCTCTTGGGAACGTTTCCTCTTCTTGGCATGTTATTATCCTCCTTTTTAAAATTTGTTTTTAAGGGTTTTAACCTTAAATGTAAATAAGCTATTACTTGCCGAAAAACAAATCGCTCAAGTCGTACTCGCTGCGCTGCGTGCAACTTGCAGCGAGGTGCTGCGGTCGGCGGCGCTTAACGGCAGAAGTGAATTCCGCCTACGCCGCTCGTCTTTAAGTGTGCGCGAAGCGCGTTCCTCCCGCTGTCATCTTGAGCGACAGTCGAAAGATCTCGGAGCGGAGCGACGACAGCGGGAGAAAAATACCCGCATTTTTCGTGCGCTTAGACTTATGAGTAAAATGTATCGGTAGCAAATCTTCTCCGCGGGATAGCCGCGAATACTGCCTATTCTTTGTCGGTTAAAGGGTAGATATATTCCAACACAAGAATAAACATAAATGATATCTCTCGCAAAAGTCTTGGCAGGCGATGCCTGCGACTTTGCGCGACTTTGAGAGGCCTGCCTCTCTTGCCGCGACCACTATGTCGCCCTCGGTTATATAGTCGCGGCAATTCACTCCGCTGAGGTCGAGGTATCGACAAATTGGGTCTGCTGCGGGGAAATCAATTCCCCTTGCAACGCTTATTATTATATAATGATATAATAAATTATGACTTAGGTTTTTTAGCGCCGTAAAGCGAACGACTACGCTTACGCTTTGAAACGCCGGCGGTGTCGAGTGCGCCACGGATGATGTGGTAACGAACGCCGGGAAGGTCCTTTACACGGCCGCCGCGGATGAGAACTGAAGAGTGCTCCTGAAGGTTGTGACCTTCGCCGGGGATGTAGACCGTACCTTCCTGCTTATTTGTAAGGCGAACCCTTGCAATTTTACGGATAGCCGAGTTGGGCTTTTTGGGTGTAGTGGTAGTAACGGAGATGCAAACTCCGCGCTTCTGAGGGCAGTTGTCCAAAATGGGCGACTTGCTCTTGTAAACCTGCTTTTCCCTTCCGTGTTTGATAAGCTGATTGATTGTAGGCATTTTGTTTCCTCCTTGTATTACTCGGTAACGTTTGAAAAAGCTATGCGCGATGCATATTTCCAAACTACCTGTGGAATATATCTTCGACCTGCACACCCTTAAATGCAAATCAAAAGAAGCAAAAAAATAACTTTTGCCGCTTGCTTAGCATAGCAACCCACACTAAACATTAACAGCAAAAGCTATTCTAACAAAGCGACGCCCAATTGTCAACAAAATGAGCGAAAAATTTTAAAAAAATATATATATCGGGAGACGAATAACGTGAAATTCACGCTGCGCGCGAGTGAAGCTCCGCTTACGCGGAGTGAAATACCGCCCATAAGCTTCCCCTTAGTTAAGGGGAAGTGGCGCGGACGCGCCGATAGGGTTTGTAAATAAAGAAAAAACCCTTCAGTCTCCCTACGGTCGACAGCTCCCCTTTAAAAAAAGTGGAGCCTACAATAAGGTATTACGCCTTCGGCGCATTATTTCTACCGAGAACGCAAGCCGCGTACTTCACTTATTTGTTATTTCCGTAAGGAAATTTTCGTAGTCCTCCCTGCCCGCCTTTTCAAAGTCGATGGCGGCATAGGGGTGGACGTCGTTCAAGCCCGTCAGAAGGTAAGGGGTGTCGTACCCCCACACCACGCCGCTACGCTTTAAGGGCAGCATATGTTCGCGGACAAAGCGCAGAATGGGATTTATGTTGTAGCGGGGGCTGCGCAGATAGCCTATGAGCGCCTCCGAAAAGCAGTTGCCCGCTCCCCTGCCCATGCCGCTGACCGTTGCGTCGAGGTAGTTGACGCCCCTGTCAATGGCGGTTATGGTGTTTGCAAAGGCGAGCTGTTGATTGTTGTGGGCATGCACGCCAAGCTGTTTGCCGTACTTATAGGCAATTTCGCCGTACATGTCGCACAGCCGCGACATATCTGCGGGATAGAGCGAGCCGAAACTGTCGACAATGTAAATTATGTCGACGGGGGACTGCGCTATCTTTTGCACCGACGCCTTTACGTCGGCGATGTCCTCGTGCGAGACTGCCATTATGTTGCAGCTTGTCAAATAGCCCATATCGTGGCAGTAACCTATCATCTGCACGGCCTCGTCGGTCTGACGGACGTAGGTCGCGATGCGGTACATGTCTATGACCGACCTGTCCTTGGGCAACACCTCCGTCTTTAAATCGACCCTGCCCACGTCGGACATGACGGCTATCTTCATGTCCGTTTTATTTTCGCCAACGACGGCGCGGATGCTGCCCTCTTGACAGAATTTCCATTCGCCGAACTTTGTCACGTCGAACAGCTTTTTGGACACCTTGTAGCCGAATTCCATTATGTCGACGCCCGCCTGCACGTTGGCGGCATACAGCGCCGCGGCAAAGCCTTGGGGGAAGTAAAAATTGTTGACTATACCCCCGTCGCGCAATGTGGCGTCCACCACCTTTATGTCCTTTCTGCAAGGCTCAACATTAATCATAAAAACTTATCTCCGTTGTGCAATATCCTTTTTATATTAGCATATATGTGCGGAGATGTCAAACCACTTTTAAGGCACGCCGCACACTATGCGCGGGCGGAGGAGCCGAGATCCTTAAAGGTAAACTGAGAGAATTGAACCTCGACGTGGCGGCAGGCGAACAGACAGAGATAGTCACTTGCGCCGTCGGATGCGGCGAGGTCGAAGTCGTACCATGTGCGGGAGAAACCGTTTACCTGAGCGCGTATCTGCTGATTGACCTTTGTTATGGTCAGCTCAAAGGTCGCACCTGCGGCCATGCTTACGGCATTTTCCTCCCGCTTGAGCATTCCGCCCTCGCGGCAGAATACGGCGCGGCCGTCGGCAATGGCGGCGGCTATGTAGTTGGAGTTGAGCGAGGGAACGTATTGGTCGGCATATATGTCGTCGCGAAGCATCATTCCGAAGGCCGTCTGCCCGTCGGCGCCGTCACCAAATTTAAGCACTCGGCAACGCACAGACGCGGTGAAATTTTGACCTGCGGGCAGCTGCACAAAGGCTGCGGCGAAGCCGTCCGTCTTGGAGCTTATCTTGCCGCGGGGTACAACGCTTAAGTTGCCCAATTTAATGTTGCCGCCCTCCCCCTCCACGGTAAATTCGGGAATGTGCTCGACTCCGCCGAAGTCGCCCATGACTGTTGCGTACCACGGGGCGGGAAGTTTGAAGTGCAGCTTGCCCGCCATATCGCCGTTGAAGGGCACATACTGCGGCTCCGAATAGTTGCGGTTGATTGCCTGCTCAAGCTCGCCTTCGGCGGGCGGGATGAGGTCGTCCTTGAGATAATTTTTAAGGGGGTCGTCCGACTGCGACAGGGCGACGGCCCATTCGTATGCCGTCCACGCGGCGCCGTATTTGTTGAGGTGGGTGCCGTCCAACCCTGCGGGAACGCCGTGCGACGTGCCCGCCCACGCGTGGAACTCAGCCGCTCTTTTGTGCCCGACCTTTAAGTAGCGGGCCATGGACGAGGCAGTCAAATCGACGACGGTGACGCCGACGGCCTGCCCCAATTTGCGGATGGCTGCAGGATAGTCGCCGCCCTCGAACCCGCCGCCCGTCTGCGTTATGTGGCCGCATGTGCCCGAGTAGTCGTCCTCCTCCGACAGGCGGACGATGGGCGTGCACAGTATGGGAGTCGCGCCGCGGTCGCGGGCGAGACAGATATAATTTTTATACAGGTTGTGCCTGAACGAGAGGCCGCGGGAGGTGTCCTCCTCGGTGTAGGGCGTGTTGGGATTGGTGTAGCGCTCCTCCTCCCGCTTTTCGTCGTTGTGGCCGAAGCCTATGACGAGGAAGTCGCCGTGGGAGAGGTCTGCCCTGAGCCGGGCGTAGTTTGGCTCGGACAAAAAGCTCTTGGAGCTGCGACCCGAAAGGGCGAGGTTGACCACCTTTACGCCCTCCTTAAAGTAGCGGCCAAGCTGCGTGCCGTAGCCGTAGCGGGAGAGATAATATTTGTCGTCAAAGGAGCTGACTATGCTGTCGCCGACGACGTAGACCGTGGGATATGCCTTAATCAATTGAGTATAACGTCCTTTAATTTATTATATTTGCTCATCGCCGCGGCGCGCAGGGCGGTTATGTCGAACCCGCCCGAGAATGCGTCGTCGGAGATGCTCTTTGCGGTGAAGATTGCCGACACGGGGAAGCGCAGATTCTTTAAATCGGTCATTACATGGCCGCTCTGACGGGTGCCCATAAAGTCGCCCCCGCCGCGCATCTGCAGGTCGCTTTCGGCAATGGCGAAGCCGTCGGAATTGTTCTTGAGCACGGACAGGCGCTGACGGGCGACATCCGTATCGCTGCCCATTAAGAGGAAGCAGTAGCTCTTTTTGTCCCCCCTGCCCACTCTGCCGCGCAGCTGATGGAGCTGCGAGAGGCCGAAGCGTTCGGCATTGTAGATGACCATTATGGTGGCGTTGGGCACGTCGACGCCCACCTCTATGACCGTGGTGGAGACGAGAACGTCGTACTCCCGGTTGCGGAAGGCGGTCATCACCTCGTCCTTCTGCTTGTCCTTGAGTTTGCCGTGCATGAGCCCCAAGCGCACGCCGGGCATCTTTTTGGTGAGCTCCTCGTAGAGTTCGGTGACGGACATCACGGTGCCCTCGTCGTCGCCCTCTATCTTGGGGCAGACGAAGTATGCCTGCGTGCCCTTCTTCACCTCGGCGGAGATGTAGGCGAGCATGTCCGCATATCTGCGCTCGGGAATGATTGAGGTGGATATATCCTGCCGCGAACGCGGTTTGTCCTTGATTGTGGTGACGTCGAGATCGCCGTAAAAGATGAGGGTTAAAGTGCGCGGAATGGGCGTAGCCGACATGACTAAGGTATCCACCGCGCCGCCCTTGCCCGTGAGCGAAGCCCTCTGCCCCACGCCGAAGCGGTGCTGTTCGTCGCAGACGACGAGTGAGAGATCAGCAAAGAGCACGTCGCCCTGAATGAGGGCGTGCGTGCCGCAGACGGCGTTTATGCTGCCGTCGGCAAGCCCCTTCTTTATGGCCCTCTTCTGTGCGGCGGGGGTTGAGCCGGAGAGAAATTCCACCCTGTACTCGGGCAGATATCTTTGAATGAGCGCGGCATTTTGGCGGGCCAACACCTCCGTGGGGGCGAGCATTGCCGCCTGATGACCGGACTTGACCGCCATATATATGGCGGCGAGCGCCACCGCCGTCTTGCCGCTGCCCACATCGCCCTGAATGAGCCTGTTCATTACCTTGGGCGATTTGAGGTCGGTATATATGGCGTTGACCGCCTCCTTCTGTCCGTCGGTGAACTCGAAGGGGAAGCGCGAAGTGAAGTTTTTTACATCCTCCGCCGTCGCCGAATAGGCGTTGAGGCGGGCGGTTTCGCCGTCGCCCTTTATTATTTTGAAGGCGGAGATGAGCAGAAAGTACTCCTCTATCGCCACGCGCTCGGCGGCGAGGGCGGCGCCCTCCGCGCCCGTAGGCATGTGCACGCTGACATAGGCGGACTTTAAGTCCAAAAGGTTGTACTTTTTCTGCAGGGCGTAGGGTATGGCGCTGACGATGGGAACGTTGTTTAAAGCCTGCCTTATAGCCATGCGCATGGCGCCCTGAGTGAGCGAGCCCGCGAGGGGATAGACGGGCACATATCCCTTGAGCTTTAAGTTGTTGTCCGCCCGCTCGAAGGTGGGGTTGACCATGGAGGCGCCGAGACCGTACTTGTTCTGCACTCGGCCGTAAAAGAGGTATTCGCCGCAACTGAGTTTGGTGGCCACATATGGCTGATTGAACCATATCGCCTGAAACAGATAGTCGCCCTGACGGCAGAGCGCCTTTACATAGGGGCGCTTTGAATAGCGGTTGAACTCGACGTTTAAAACCTCGCACAGCGTCAAGATTACGTCGTTGTGGTAGGCGGAGGCTATTGTGTCCGTGCGCGTCAGGTCGAGATAGTCACGCGGAAAATGGCGGACTAAATCTTCCTGCGAAAAGATATTCAGTTTGTTGAAGTCCTTCTCCCTCTTTTCGGAGACGTACTTTAGCTTTTTAAGGTCCATGGCTGTATGCGGCTTTTATAATTAATATTGTGCGGCGGAAAGTGCCCGCCTCCGTTTTCTGAATTAATTATAACACAAAAAGGCGAGCGGTGCTCGCCTTTTTGCAAAATATATAAAATTTACTCCAAATTGCCATTTATGCGGGGCAATATATTTGTCAAGGTTATATAAGTCTATAGTTAGGCGCACCCATTTTTGTCCGTCGCTACCATTGTCATTTCGAGCTTGCCGAGAAATCCCCCAAACGAAGTCTGCACTGCGTTCGCGCAGATTTCTCCACTCCGTTCGCTATCGCTCTCTTCGGTCGAAATGACAAAAGAGGAATGGTCGAAATGACAAAAAGGGCGCCATATTACCAAAGGGCATTTCCCGTGCAGGGCAATATAACATTAATTACTCAAGAGACACCATGTAGTAGTACACGGGCTGACCGCCGTAGTTTACTCCTACGGCCGCAACCCCGTGGATTACCAAAGGCATTTCCGTAAGATGCAAATTTTAATTAATTACTCTAACGAAACCATGTAGTAATACACGGGCTGACCGCCGTAGTGATAGTCTACGTCGCAGTCGGGGAATTCTTCGGCGACCTTTGCGGCGAGAGCTTCGCAGTCGGCCTCCTCAACTCCTTCGCCGTAGTAGAGGGTTATCATCTCGTGCTCGTCGCGCTTCATCTTTTTGATGAGCTGCAGGGTGGTCTCGCCGATGTCGTCGCCCTTGGCGAGAATCTTCTTTGAGTCGAGGCCGATTATGTCGCCCTCCTGAAGCTTGAAGCCGTTCATGGTGGTGTTGCGCACGGCATAGGTCACCTGTCCGGAGGAGACGCCGTCGATTGCGTGGATCATGTTGGCCTTATTTTCCTCAACGCTGACGTCGGGGTTGAACACCAAAGCTGCGGCGAAGCCCTGAGGGACATTTTTGGTGGGTATGACGTGTATGGTGCGGTTGTTGACGAGGCCCTTTGCCTGTTCGGCCGCAAGAATTATATTTGAGTTGTTGGGGAAGACGAACACGTTTGCGGCGTTTATCTTCTGAACTGCGTCGGCGATGTCCGACGCGGAGGGGTTCATGGTTTGACCGCCCTCAATTACTCTGTCCACAGTCAGATCCTTGAAGATTTCTGCAAGGCCCTCGCCCGCACAGATGGCAAGCATGCCCATCTCCTTCTTTTCGGCCTCGAGCTTTGCCTTGAGCTCGCGGTTCTCCTCGAGCATGTTTTCGATCTTTATTCTGTCGAGTTCGCCGAGTTCGAGCGCATACGAGAGCGCAATGCCGGGCGTGTTGGTGTGGACGTGAACTTTGACGAGCTCGAGATCGCCTATGCAGATTACCGAGTCGCCTATCGCCATCAGCTTTTCCTTGAGCTTGTCGATGTCGGCAAGGGTGGTCATCTGCTTGAGGTGAATGATAAAAAACTCTGTGCAGTATGCAAACTGAATTTCGCCGAGGTCGAGATTTATTATATCCGAGTTGTCGCCGAATTCGGGTTCCTTTTTATTAGTCTCCAACGCCTCGGTGGGAACGTCGCCCGCCACCTCTTCGCCGGTGAGTGCGGCGAGGAAGCCGCGCATTATAGTCATCAGGCCGACGCCGCCCGAGTCGACAACACCCGCCTTCTTTAAAACGGGCAGCAGTTCGGGGGTTTGGGCGAGGGCTTCGTCGCCCACTTCTATGAGTGCCTTGAAGAAATCGATGAAGTCCTTGTTCTTGGATGCAAGTTTGCCCGCCGATTCGCTCATGAGGCGGACGACGGTGAGGATTGTGCCCTCCTTGGGAATGGACACGGCGGAGTAAGCGACCTTAGTGCCGGCCTCCATGGCCTTGGCAAAGGTCTTTGTGTCGAAGGTCTGCGAGCAGTCGCGAAGTACCGAGCAGATACCGCGGAGAATCTGCGAAGAGATTACGCCCGAATTTCCCCTTGCGCCGCGGAGGGCGCCCTTGGAGACGGCATCGCAAATTTCCTGAAAGCGGTTGGAAGAACAGCCGTTCATTTCCCTGACGGCCGACTGAAGTGTGAGCGACATGTTTGTACCCGTGTCGCCGTCGGGAACAGGGAACACGTTGAGTGCGTCAACTTTCGCCCTGTTTATTTCAAGCATTCTGGCACCGGAGGAGATCATCTTTCTGAAGTCGGTGCTGTTCAATGTTTTTAACATTTTTTCTCCTTAATTACACAAAAAAGCGGCATTTTTAAACATAAAACCCATTATTGCCGCAAAAAAGGATTAAACCGTAAAATGTAGTATTTTACAGCTTAACCCCGATGATGTTGACGTTTACCGTGTCTACTATCATGCCGGTAAACTTTTCAACCTTATATTTAATTCCTTCTTTAAGGCTTTCGGCGACCGCATTGATGGATACGCCGTATTTGATAATGACGTATACGTCGATAAAAATTCTGTCGCCGTTGGTGACGACCTTGACACCCTTGCCGCCGGGCTGTTTTTTCAACAGTTCTGAAAGGGAGTCCGTGAAGCGGCGGGAGACCATTTCGACTATGCCGTAACATTCCAACGCGGCATTGGAAGCCACTTTGGCGATTGCTAAATCTGATATGGAAATTTTACCGTATACGTTGCTTGTATTTACTGACATAGAATAATCCTTGAATTGCGTGTGCAAGGGCACACTAATGAGGCGCGGGAGAGCGCACCTGTAAAATTATTGTAACCTACTTTTACAATTTTTGCAACTATTTAAAAGGGGTTAACGCGAAATACGCGCAGTTTGCATGAAATCTTCATGAAAAATATGCAATAAAAATTTAAAAAGTTTGCTTTTAAGCTATATTTTTGTTTGATTTTTTTTAAAAGGCATGGTATATTTATATAGCTGTTTTTCGGAACGGCTTATATTTTACACTCTTTTTCAAGTAACTAACCGTAATTTTATGGAGGTATATAATATGTCGAGAGTATGCAGCGTATGCGGAAAGGGTCAAACTTCCGGCAACAATGTCAGCCATTCCAAGAGAAGAACAAGAAGAACCTTTAAAGCCAACGTTCAGAAAGTTTCATACGTCAACAAGGATGGCAAAGTTGTAAACGATTACGTTTGCACCCGCTGCCTTAAAACTGTAGAGCGTGCATAAAAAAATATTCGCTCGGTTCGTACTCGCGGCGTTGCCGCTCCGTGCGAACGCGCAGCGAGGGTAATTTTGTCGGAAACGGCTATACGACGGAAATGAATTCCGTCTACCGTTTCTCGGCGTAAATTATTTTATACACACATTAATAAGCCAATTCTTTTGAAAGCGTTCGTGCCGAAAGTTTGTTCGGTATGGGCGCTTTTTTTGTTAACGCTCGTTGTGCATTTTCTTTTTTGTCATTTCGACCGAAGTGAGCGATAGCGAACGAAGCGGAGAAATCTGCATGAACGAAGTCACACTACACGGTCATACTGAGCGGAGCCGAAGGCGCAGTCGAATGTATCTTGCTCGAAATGTAATCAAGCTAGATCTTTCGACTGCATTCGTCGCCAAAAGACTCCTCATTTCGCTCAAGATGACGGGTCTGATACAACTGCATTTTCAACAAAAGGCGGGCGCGGCGGGCATTTTGCCCGCCGCGCCCGCTTAATTATTAAAAAAATTTATTTGTTTGTAATGTGTATCTGCCCGCCGGAGTAGGTTAAATCGGCGTCGTTACAGTGGATGGTCATTCCGTCGACGGAGAAGTATTCGATTGTTTGCTCCTCGTCGAGGTAGACGGTGACAATCTCGGTTTCGCCCTCCTCGCCGTCCTCAACGGCGCGCTCCTCGGCGTAGAACACCTGCACCTCCTGCCACTCATTTTCAGTGCCGTCGAAGTAGATATCGGTGAGGAAATTGCCCGAAATCGACTCGCGGTGCAGGTATCTGAGCGTGGACGGAAAGTGTATTTCTGTGAGCTTTGTGTTGGTGTAGATACCGGTATTGTCGTTTGCAACCATGCCCATGAACGTGCCGATGTAAATTGTATCTACCGACGCCTGAACATCGGCCCGCGCTAAGGAGGTGCAGTATGCAAAAGAGTACGGACCGAGCGCGGTGACAGACGAGGGGATTACCACCTCTTCGAGTGCGGTGCAGCTTGCAAATGCGGCATAGCCTATGTAAGTTACCGAGGAGGGAATGTCCACACTGCCGATTTTTGAGTAGGCGAAGGCGTAATTTTCGATTCGCGTTACGGTATCGGGAATGGACACCCTGTAGAGCGAAGTGCCCATGAAGGCGCTGTCGCCAATGCTCTGTACGGGCAGTTCGCCGTGAACGCCGTCATCGTAGCTTGAAGGAATTTCGTAAGAGGTCAATGCAGATTTACTGCCCGAAACGCCGCTTAAAATGTAATAGGTGCCGTCCTCGCTGACGGAATAAGTTACCTCTGCGGTGCCGCAGGCGGAGAGGGATAATAGACCCGCGGAGGCTACGACCGCCGCGGACAGAGTGGCGATAAGCTTTTTCATAACAAACATATTCTAACACAACGGCGCCGAATATGCAAGGCAGAAAAATAAACGTTTGGTGAAATTTATTGTATGCGCACGATTTGAGCGGTAAGGAAGCGTAAAAAATTGGTAAGGAATTCCTTTATTTGCCGCATTGGAGGCTCCTTTGTGTAAAGGGAGCTGTCGCAGGCGAGCTTGCGAGACTGTGACTGAGGGATTGTAACCATATTATATTAACTACGGCGGCTCCGCCGCCTACAATCCCCCCTTTAATCCCCCCTTTACACAAGGGGGGCTCGGGAGAGGTACGTTCATCACTCTTTACACGAGGGGGCTTGTGGAGAATTCGCCCCTCCTTTATACAAGCGAGCAATAATGACACGAACAACTCATCGGCGTTAACCTCTTTTGAACCACGCAGGCCTACGCGTGGTTTTTGTTATACAAAATAGCCGCAGGCGCACGCAAAAATGCGTGCGCCTGCGGCCTTTTAGTTACTTTTTATATATTGCCTTTAAAATTACCCTCACAGGCTTGGGCGGTTTTATGCAGATTATGGTCATACACTCCCCCTGTTGATGATGATTAAGGCGGTGTCGTCCTGCCCGAATTCGACGAAGGCGGGCGCGCTTTGGACTATGTTCGAAATTCCGCGGCACTCGCCGAGCGCTATTTTTTCGGGATAGGCGTACTTGCACCCCTTACTACCCATTATATGAACGCTCTGCCCGAAAGGTAACACCGAAAAGGTTTGACCTTTATATTCGCCCAAGTCCACCTTGCCCTGCGCGGCGAAGATGAGCGAGGTTTTAGTTATCATTCTTGCGGATACGCCCCTAATTAATGAAGCGTACAGAAGCTGAAGGTTGCCGAGGAAGTGATCCTCCCTTCCCCCTCCGCCGCCGTAAATTTCGATGTCGTCGATGCCTGCGGCAATCATCTTGAACAGGGCGATTTCGCCGTCGGTGAAGTTCTTTTCGGAGGGATAAATCTCCTCGGGGGCGGGGTCGGGGATATAGGGCAGGCTGTCGAAGTCGCCCACCGTCTTGTCTATGCGCACCCTGCCGTGCGCCCACGAATAGGCACCGTCGCAACAGTAGACAACGGCGCCATTGTCGTCTATCACTCCGTCGTACGGTTCGCCGTTTAAAAGCAGTATGCCCTTCATGCCTTTAGGGCGGCGATTGTAGCCGCCATGTCTGCTGACTTGAACACGGTGGAGCCTGCGACGATTACGTTTGCACCCGCCGCCTTTATGTCGCCGACGTTGGCCTCGGTGACGCCGCCATCGACCTCGATATCCATGTCGCCCCTGCCCATTTTGACGGCGTATTCCCTCGCCTTTTTGAGCTGTTCGAGCGCCGTGGGAATGAACTTCTGCCCGCCGTAGCCGGGAAAGACGGACATTATGAGCACCATGTCGCAGAGGTCGAATACGGGGAAGATTTTTTCGACGTCGGTGTCGGGATTGACGACCGCGCCGCACTTTACGCCGTAGGATTTTATGAGCTCGAGCGTCTCCCTTAAATATGTAGGGGAGATTTTGTTGCACGCCTCGTAGTGCACGGTGATGATGTCGGCGCCCGCCTCCGCAAAGAATTTGATCTGCGTCTTGGGGTGCTCAATCATGAGGTGGCAGTCGAGGGGCAAATTGGTGAGCGGGCGGATATTCTTTACCATCTGCCCGCCGAAGGTTATGGGCTCGACGAAAGAGCCGTCCATTACGTCGCAGTGAATGACGTCGGCGCCCGCCGCGTTGAGATTTTTTATTGCCTCCCCCATCTTAGAAAAATCTGCGGAGAGTATTGAAGGTGCTATTTTGATTTGCATAAAACCTCGCTATAAATTTTTGATTTTACCTGAATTTATGGCTCCCTTGTGTAAAGGGAATATTCACTTCAAATTCAAGGCTCCCTTGTGTAAAGGGAGCTGGCGCGGACGCGCCTGAGGGATTGTCAAAGCATATTTTTAACAACATTATCAATATAAACACAAACACCTTTAAAATTAGTGTTTATCTTTAAATTAGAAATGCGAATAACTTTTACACCATATTCACTTAAATATTTTGTACGTTCCAAGTCATGCCTTTCTGCCTCTTCGTCGTAATGCTGGGAACCGTCCAACTCAATGGCTAATTTTATTTGTGCACAGTAAAAATCCAAAATATATTTACCGAAAATTTTTTGACGGATAAACTTCAACTCATAATTTCGCAAAAAATCGTACCATAAATGTCGTTCTTCTTTTGTCATATTCCTACGAAGCTTTGAAGCACAATCTACAAGAGATTTATTAAAAATCCTATCCATATCAGACACCTATTGGAAACAATCCCCCCTTTGATCCCCCCTTTACACAAGGGGGGCTTGGGTGGTAGTTTCCCATTTATACAAGGGGGCTTGGTCATTTACGCCTGCGCGTTATTTTCGTGAGCTGTCTATATACGACGCTCGCAGTTGACCGCAGGCGCCGCCTATGTCGGCGCCCATCTGCCGGCGGAGTGTGGCCGAAAGGCCGCCCTTTTCCAAGAGACCCAAAAAGCGATAGGCCGACTGCTCGTCCGTGGCCTTTAAGGTGCGCTCCTTGACCTCGTTTAAGCGAATTAAATTGACATGGCAGGGGCGACCCTTTAAGAGGGAGATTAGGTCCTCGGCGTGCCGCCTGTCGCAATTTTCGCCCTCAATCAAGGAGTATTCAAAGATGTACCGCCTGCCCGTCTTGGCAAAATAGTTGTCGCACGCCTGCAAAATTTGGGCTATGGACCACTTGTTGGCAATGGGCATGGTGCGGGCGCGCTCTTCATCGGTGGTGGCGTGGAGAGAGACGGTTAAGTTGAGGGGTATGCCATCGTCGGCAAAGGCGTACATTTTATCCACCAACCCGCAGGTGGAGAGGGAGATATTGCGCGCGGAGATATTCAAGCCCTCCGCCGCAGTGAGATTTTTTAAAAACTCGACGACGTTGCCATAGTTGTCGAATGGTTCACCGCTGCCCATCAGGACGACGTTTGTAACCGCCCTTTTTTCCTTGGTGCCGCCATATGCGGCGTTGACCTTTAAAATTTGGGACAAAATTTCGCCCGAGGACAGGTCGCGTATGCGGCCGTTTAAAGTACTTGCACAGAATTTGCAGCCCATGCGGCAGCCCACCTGCGTGGAGACGCACTGCGTGTTGCCGTACTTGTAGCTCATGAGCACCCCTTCGATTATGTTGCCGTCGGCGAGCTCGAAGAGGAATTTTTTTGTGCCGTCGGCGCTCTCAAACGTCTCAATAATTTTGATGGCGCAGTCCTCAAAGTCCTCTAAGAGCCTGCTCTTTAAGGCCGCGGGCAGAGTGGATATCTGCGAGATGTCCTTGCCCTGAGTCAGCCCCTCGTACAGCTGCTTTGCGCGAAAGGCGGGCTGCCCGTACGAAGCGACGAGTTCCTTTATTTGGTTGTAACTTAAGTCCTGAATTATCGCCTTCATTTAGCTTTTCCTTTCAAAACAGGTTAAATAGAACCCCGCGCCGAGGGATATGTGGGGAAGAAACTGCAGGCCGTACTTTGTGGTCTTGTGATTCAACGGACTTGCAGGGATTGAAAGTTCAAAGTTGGGGTGGCTTGTTAAAAAGTTGTGGGCGGCGGTGTCGTTCTCCTGCGGGAGAATGGAGCAGGTGGAATAGTACAGCCTGCCCCCCTCCTTTACATAGCGCGCGGCGTTATTTAGCAGCGCCGCCTGCGTGGCTGCAAGCGAGGGAATGTCCTCCTCCCTGCGGTTGAGCTTGATATCGGGATTTTCGTTTATTACGCCCGTGCCCGAACAGGGGGCATCGACCAAAACGGCGTCGTACACCCCCTCATATGCAGGGTTGAACACGGTGCCGTCGGCGCAGACGGGGATGACGTTTTGAACGCCCATGCGCTGACAGTATGCCCCTATGAGCTCCACCCTGTGGGGATGAAGTTCGCACGCGGTGACCTCCTTGAACTTTTTGGAGAGCAGAACGGACTTTCCGCCCGGTGCAGCGCACATATCGAGCAGGCGTTGCCCCCCTGATATGGCCTGACAAATGGCTATGGAGCCGACCGACTGAAAGGTGTAGTCGCCCGCAAAGAAGCCGCCGTCGCGCACGAAGTGTTTGAATATATAAACGTTTTCAAAGGGCGTTAAAAGGTGCTCGCCTCCGAGATAGTCTTTGGCGTTATTTTCAAAGCGCACGCACATGCCTAAGGACGGGGAAGTCAATATGTCCTCCGCCTCGCCCTTGTAGGTGCGGCGGACGATTTTTGCCAACCAAAGGGGCACAGAGGCGGCTATTGACAGGCGCTCGTCCGCCTGTGCGGGCAGCTCGGGCACCTTGTAGGAGCGCAGAAAGGCGTTTACAAAGCCTGCAGCACCCCCCTTGCCGAGCTTTTTTAAGAGCTCGACGGCGCTGTCGACGACGGTGTAGTCCTTGAGGCCCATATATTCGAGAATGTAGAGCGCAATCTTTAAAACAAGCCGCACCGCAGCCTTGGGCGACTTTTGGGTGTTGGCGGAAATTATATAGTTTAAATATATGTCCCGCTCCAAGACGCCGTAACAGATGGCGACGGTGCGCCCCTTGTTCAAAGGTTCCACGGTGCTCTCTGCGAGAGCCTGTTTGAAGTATTTGCCCCCCGAATATACCTTGCTGAGCACTATGTAGGGGTCGGTCAAAGGGTTAGTCAAGGATGTCGCCCGCCTTTATCTTTCTGCCGTTTACAAGGTCGGAGGCCGAAAGGGGCTTGCCGCCCGCAAACTGCGCCTGCAAAATGCTAAATGCGCCATTTTGGCATTTGACGACGATGCCCTTTTTATCGGCGCGGACGACCTCGCCCGGCCTGCCATCTGCGGGGCAATCGCACAGTTGGGCCCTATATATGTTGAGCTGAACGCCGTTCAATGAGCAATATGCCAAGGGCGAAGGGCTCATGGCGTTGATGCGGCGGACGGCCACGGCGGCGTCATCGAAGGAGACGCGGGCGTCCTCCTTTTTGATTTTCTTGCAGTAGGTGGCCTGCGCTTCGTCCTGCAGCAGCACCTGAGGATGGCCTGCGGCGATATACTCTATCGCCTCCAAGGCCGCCTCGGCGGAGAGAACGGACAGCTCATCTGAGAGTTCGCCATAGGTTTTATCGCCCACCTCGCACCGCTTTACGAGCAGAATGTCGCCCGAATCGAGCGCCTCCTCTGTGCGCATGACGGTGACGCCCGTGTGGCTTTCGCCCGCTAGTATGGCCGACTGAATGGGACTTGCCCCCCTGAATTTGGGCAGCAGAGAGGCGTGCAGGTTCCACACGCCGAGGGGGAAAGCCTGCAATAACTGCTTGGACAGAATTTGCCCGTAGGCGCAGGTTATCATAATGTCGCCGCTGAGGGACTTGACCTCCTCCACATGGTCGCGGATTTTGGGACAGTCCAAAACGGGTATGCCGTGTTCTGTAGCGAACTGCTTGACGGGCGTGGGAGTGAGCACTTTTTTTCTGCCCACGGGCTTATCGGGCTGTGTAATTACCCCTGCCACACCGTACTTTTGGTGGAGCGCCTTGAGCGCGGGCAGGGCATAGGCGGGCGACCCCGCAAAGATTATTTTCATAGAAATTCCTTTCGGCGACTGCGTCGCGTAAATTGCAACCTGCGGGTTGCATGAATTGAATGTTGGGTGGGCGGGTGGGTTCATCTGTCATGTTGAGCGGAGGTGCAAGCTATAGCGCGCACCGCAGTCGAAACATCTTGCTCGGTTTTTTGCCCCCGCAAGATACATTCGACTCCGCCTTCGGCTACGCTCAGTATGACAATAAGGTGCATGACTTCGTTTGGGAGATTTCTCCATGCGTTCGCTGCCGCTCACTTAGTCGAAATGACAGAAATAGAAGTGTGCAGCGGTCAAATGCACGCGCATTTTTTTAATTTTCTTCCTCGGGGAGGTCATATACCTCGCTTGCAATATCCGTGTAAATTATGCCGTCGAGGTGGTCGAGTTCGTGGCAGACGGCGCGGGCGAAGAAGCCTTCGGCAGTCAGCTTGTGCTTGCGGCCGGTGCGGTCGCGGTATTCCGCCTTGATTTTGTAGGGGCGGGTGACGGTGCCCTGCTTGCCCTTTACCGAAAGGCAGCCTTCGGGCCCCGACTGTTCGCCCTTGCGGGACAATATTACGGGGTTGATCATTTCGAAGAACCCCTCCTCCACGTCGACGACGACGGCGCGGACGGGTATGCCTATTTGGGGCGCGGCGAGGCCGGCTCCGTTTTCGGCGCGGACGGTCTGCTTTAAATCGTCCATCAGAGCGCCGAGTTCGGCATCGAATTTTTTGACTTCGGCGCACTTTTGTCTTAAAACTTCGTCGCCTATTTGAACTACATATTTAACCATTATGGTACCTCTTTTAATGTGAAATGCAGGAAAATGTCAATTTAAGTGAAGTTTTGCGGCTTTTGTTCTCGGCGGCAGTAAGGATGGCAGCCGCCTCGGTCACCGCATCGGGCGACCTGTTGCCCTCGCTCACCTCGCAAGGCAAAACAGCACACTGTGCTGTTTTGAGAATACCTTGCTCGTCGCAAAGTGAAGTTCATTGCTTATAGCAATGAGTGAAGTTGCGCATATAATGCGCAGTTAAGTTTGCACCTGCGGGCAAGTTGCGGTATGAATATTTTTCACCATAACTTTTCCTCCCGCTAAGGTGCGTTCCGCACCGGATCTTTCGACTGCGCTCAAGATGACAGCGGGAGGAAAAACTTCACAAAAACCGCAAGGTTTTTACTTCACAGTGCGATAGCGCTACTTCACTTACGCGCAGCGTAAACTTCACAGTTAACGCCAAGCCGCCACTTTCGTTAACTAAGGTTTTGCGGGTTTTCTTCAACGTAGGCGAGGGCTTCTGCTGTGGAGTATTTTACCGCTATATCGTAAATATTTGGCAGAAGTTTTTGGGATTTGAGCCGCATGAGCACCTGATAGCGCACTTTGCCCTGAATTTTTTTGATGGGCGAGTGCATTTTGTTGAAGAAGATGAACTCGTCCTCGTCGGCTTTTCTCAAATCCTCTATGGCGAAGTAGACGTCCTTTAAAACGGCCAATGCCGCCCTGTCCTCCTCAGCCGTGACCATTACGCGGCAGATTAAAGAATATGGCGGGAAGTTTGTGGCCCTGCGTATTTTGACCTCGTTTTCGAAGAAGCCCTTATAGTCGTAATTTACGGCATAGCGCAGAATGTAATTTTCGGGCGAGTAGGTCTGAAGGACGACCTTGCCCTTTTCGTCCGCCCTGCCGCTGCGGCCCGCAACCTGTGTTATTAGCTGAAAGGTGCGCTCGCCGCTGCGGTAGTCTGAAAAGTGCAGGCTCATGTCGGCGTCGAGTATGCCGACCAAGGTGACGGAGGGGAAGTCGTGCCCCTTGGCTATCATCTGCGTGCCGACCAAGATGTCGGCCTCGTGCCTGCCGAAGGCGGAGAGAATTTTATAGTGCCCGTCCTTGCCGGACACGGTGTCGTTATCCATGCGCAGTATGCGGGCGGAGGGGAACAGTTCCTTCAAGTCCGCCACCACCCTTTGGGTACCCGTGCCGCCGTACCTCAGGTGCACGCCGCCGCACTCGGGACAGGCGGAGAGCATGCGGTACTTTGCGCCGCAGTAGTGGCACTTTAAACAGTTCTCCTCCGAGTGGTATGTAAGCGACACGTCGCAATTTTGACATTTTGCCACATAGCCGCAGTCCTGACAGATGACCGTCTTTGCGTATCCGCGGCGGTTCAAAAAGATTATCGCCTGATTGCCCTGCGAGAGCGTTTCCCTGAGCTCCTCACGGAGGGCGCGGGAGAAGGCCGAGTTGTTGCCCCGCTTTACCTCCTCCCTCATGTCGGAGATTATTATTTGGGGCATGGGCTTTTTGTTTATTCTTTGGGGCAGCTCCACAAGGCCGTACTGCCCTTCGGTGGCGCATATATAGCTTTCAACCGAGGGCGTGGCCGAACCCAAGATGAGTTTGCAGCCGTTGTATTCGGCGCGCAGCTTTGCCACCTCCACGGTGGAATAGCGGGGAGCGGTCTCCGATTGGTAGGAGGGGTCGTGCTCCTCGTCAATGATTATGGCTCCCAAATTTTCGAGGGGGGCGAAGATGGCCGAGCGGGCGCCTATGGCAATTTTTGCCTCGCCAGAGCGCAGGCGCCACCACTCGTCGAACCGTTCGCCTGCGGACAGGCCGCTGTGCATTATTGCCGCCTGACCCTTGAACCTGCGCCGCAGCTGACGGAGCATCTGCGGGGTCAATGAAATTTCCGGCACGAGGAATATGGCCGTTTTGCCGCGCTTTAAAACTTCGGCTATGTAACTTAAATAAATTTCCGTCTTGCCGCTGCCCGTTACGCCGTGGATGAGCTGAACGGTTTTGGGAGAACTTTCAATATAGTTCAGGGCGCTCTGCTGTGCGGACGTCAGCTCTACGGGGATATACTCCTCCTCTTCGCCGAGCATGGGCGTGCGGCTGCGGCGCACCTTGTACACCTCCGCCCCGCACTTTTCGATGATGGCATTGACGGCGGCGCGGCCGAACTGCTCGCAAAATGAGGTGAACTCCCTGTCGCCATTTTTTAGCTCTTCAAGGGCGGCCGCCTGCTTTTTTGCGGCTTTGTTAAGGGATATGTCGGGGTCAATGAGCTTTATGTACTTGGTGTACACCTCGTTGACCCTGCCCAAACGCATCTCTGACGGCAGAAACAGGCGGAGCGCGACCGCCTTGGGCACGCGGTACCTCTGCGCGATGCTCTGCATGAGCGAAAAACACTCGGGCACAAGGGCGGGCTGTTCGTCGTAGACATACCTTACGGGCTTGATTTTTGACGCGTCAAAGGAAGGGTTTGCGCTTACGCCCATTACAAACCCATCCACCACCCTTCCGCCGAAGGGTACCTTTACCCTGCAGCCGACTTGAGTTTGGTCCGGGCAGGAATATTCAAAAACCTTGTCCACCTGACTGTGGGCAATGTCTACTATCACACTACAGTACTGCATATGCGCCAATTTATAAGCTAACAAAATCGCCCCGCTCGGGGCGATTTTGTTTAAAAATTTTTAATCCTTTACAGCCTTGATCTTGCCCTCTTCAATTTCCTCGCAGGCGAGGGCGATCTCCTTTAAGTGGTGGGGATTTTCGCGCGGGCTGTTGACGCTGTTCTGTTCGATGAGCTGACGGGCGCGCTTTGCAACGACAACGCAGAGCGCATAGCGCGAGACGTGACCGCCGTTTTCGTCGAGCTTTGCAATTAAAGAATCTACGGGAGGTACGTTAATCATTTTATGCCTTTTCTCCTATTTTCCACAATTTTTATTATAGTTTCGACGGTTTTATCGAGATCGTCGTTGATTATCGTATAATCGTAAAACTGACTGCGCGACATTTCGTAATCGGCGCGCTCGAGCCGCTTTGCAATGACCGCTTCGTCCTCGGTGCCGCGCAGTTTTAAGCGGCGCACGAGCTCTTCGCGGCTTGGCGGAGTTATCATGAGCAGCAGCGCATCGGGGAATTCCTCGCGTATGTGCTGAGCGCCGTCCACGTCGATTTCAAGAATTACGGTCTTGCCCTCGGCAAGCTTTTGTTCTACAAAGAAGCGGGGAGTGCCGTAATAATTTTCGAAGTGGTTGGAATACTCCAAAAAGCCGTTTTCGTCTATCATCTTTAAAAAGGTGGCCTTGGAGATGAAAAAGTAGCTCTTGCCCTCCTTTTCCCCCTCCCTAGGGGCGCGCGTTGTGCACGAGACGGAGAGCACCGCATCCTTTAGCCTCTTTAAGAGCATGCCGACGACCGTGCCCTTGCCCACGCCCGAGGGGCCCGATATTACTATCAGCGTTCCTTTGTTATCACTCAACGTTCTGTACCTGTTCTCTTATTTTTTCTATTTCGTTCTTCATGTCGAGGCCCAATTTTGTGATTGCAAGGTCGTTCGACTTTGAGCATATAGTATTTGTTTCCCTGTTGAATTCCTGAATGAGAAAGTCAAGCTTGCGCCCGACGAGATTTTCTGCGCAGATGGCGCGGAATTGTGATATGTGCGACTGCAAGCGGGTGAGCTCCTCGTCGATATTGGCCTTATCGGTAAACACGGCCACCTCGGTTAAGAGCCTGCTCTCGTCGACGGGCACGTTTTCGAGATAGGACTTGATTTTTTCTTCAAGCTTCTGCCTGTAGCCCTGTGCGACGAGGGGAGCGCGCCCGGCTATATTATTTACGCACTCCTCTATTGTGTCTACGCGGGCGAGCATGTCCTTTGCAAGCTTTTGCCCCTCGACGGCGCGCATGGCATTCAAATTGTCGAGCGCGGACTGAAGCGCGGCCTTCAGAGCCGAAAGCACCTCTTCGTCGGCGCCGGCGGCCTCCTCCGCCCTGAGTATATCGGGCTGACGGAGAATGGAAGTTATTGTAAAGTCGTTTGACACTTCGGGAAAGAGTTCGGCAATGCGCTTTGCCGCGTCGACATAGGCCTTTGCAGTGCTCTCGTCGACATAGAGCGACTTGGGCTTTTGCCGCTTATCGGTAAAGCTTATAAACACGTCGGCATGGCCGCGGGTGAGGGAGCCGCGGACGATGGAGCGGACGGTATCTTCATACCCTGAAAAGATTTTGGGGCACTTGACGGAGATGTCGAGATAGCGGTTGTTGACCGTTTTGACCTCCGCCGTCAGTTCTATTCCGCCCTCCTTGTATTCTCCCCTGCCGAAACCGGTCATGCTGTACATAATATTTATAACCCCTGAAGTCACCTTTTAATATTGATACACATTCATTATAGCGCATACAATTTAAAATTTCAAGCCGCGGCGGGGGATTTTAATAAAATTTTATTATTACGGCATTATCCGACCATGTCATTTACAAAAGTGAAGTACGCAGGCACAGCCCGCGTGTGAAGTAGTGCAATGCACTGTGAAGTAAAAGCCATATGGCTTTTGTGAAGTTTGCCCGCCCTTTGGCGGGCAAGTTATGGTAAAGTACAATAATATTTTCTGTCCGTCGCTATCATTGTCATCTTGAGCGAAGCCGAAGGCGAAGTCGAAAGATCTTGCTCGGTTTTATATCAGGCTAGATACATTCGACTGCGCAGGTCTATGACCTGCTCCGCTCAGTATGACACGGCTGCGCCGTGTGCGCCATAGGCGCATAGATACTCACCGCAACTTTTTTGCGTTTACGCAAATAAACTTCACACCGCACCATTACTTTTTCACTATTCACTCTTCACTATTCACTCTCAATAATCTCCCCTGTCGTCGCAGAAGGCGCCCCGTTCGCGGGTGGTGACCACGCGGTAATTGTTCCGCGGCTGTGTGGAAAAGAGGGTGTAAGGCGAGGCGGAAGTGACGATAGACCCCGTGATATCCGCAAAGTAAGCGCAGTTGCCCGCGCACATGGCTACGGGCATGCCGTACAGATAGGCATAGGCGCGTATAAGCAATGGCGACATGGCGTTTACATTTTCTGCAAGGCACAGAACGAGGTTGCAGCCGCAGATCGAAAGACTCTTTAAATTTTCGGGGAAGTGCAAGTCGTTTTCTATGCACAGCCCCACCTTGTAGCCGCCCAACCTGTACAGGCCGAGGTAGGCGCCGCTCTTGTACTCCTCTCCCCCGACGACGTGCAGCATGTCGGTTATTCCGAGCAGCCTACCCCCCTCCGCCACCGCCGCGGACTTGCGCCTTAACCCCCTGCTGTCAGTGCGGCAGCCGCACACGGCGGCGCAGCCCGAATGCTTTGTGAGGCGCGCGAACCTGCCCAACTTGTCGCTCGTGCCGGCGAGCTCGGCGCTGTAATCGACGTCGCCCACATAGCCGAAGCCGATGAGCGCGACGTCGCATTGGGGCAGGGCGGCGGGCAGCTCGCCCGGGCGCAGACAGGGGATGACGCAAATCTTCATACATATTATATTATTGTTTGCGCGGAAAAATTGTTCTGCTTTCAACCGCCGTTCTATTTGGCGTTCATGCGGCATAGTTTAGAGATATGAAAAAGATATCTTACTTAGTTGCGGCGGCGTTGGTATGCGCGGCGGTCGCACCCATATGCGCCTGCACCCCCGACGAGGGGCGCAATATTACCACCTACGACATAGCCGTGCAGTACGACGGGCAGAACACACTGACGGGTAGCGTTAAGTGCAGCGTGTACAACGACACGGAAAACGCGCTTGACTGCCTTAAGTTCAACCTTTGGGGCAACGCCTTCCGCGAGGGAGCATTCAATTCCCCCGTACCCTCCGCCATGCAGGCGCAGGCATATTACGGCGGCGCAAGCTACGGCGGAATGAGCATAACGGCCGTCGAGGGCGGGCAGTGGCAGGTATGCGGAGAGGACGAAAACATACTCGAAGTTGCGCTTGAAGGCACACTATACCCCGACGAACGCGCCGAGGTGACCATAAATTATGAGCTGACCCTCGCCAACGTAAACGGCCGCACGGGCGTTGCGGAGAGCGCCGTAAACCTTGGCAACTTTTACCCCATACTGTGCGCATACGGTCAGTCGGGTTGGCTTGAGTACACCTATTGCCCGACGGGCGACCCCTTTGTGTCCGCGGTGGCAAATTACACCGTCAGCCTGACCGTTCCCGAGGACTTCACCGCGGCGGCGAGCGGACAGCTTGATGGTAGCAGCTCAAGCGGCGGCACGACGACGTTCAACTATAGGCTGAACAGTGCAAGGGACTTTGCCATTGTGCTCTCGCGCGAGTTTGAAGTTATCAGCCGCGAAGAGAGCGGCACGAACATCTATTACTACTACACCGACGACGGGGAGGCGGAGAGCAAGCTGACCATAGCCGCGCAGAGTTTAAAATATTTTGAGGAGGCCTTCGGCGAATACCCCTACCCCACCCTGTCCGTAGTGCAGACAGGATTTTATCAGGGCGGCATGGAGTACCCCGGGCTGACCATGATTTCGGACGACTGCGACGGGCAGACCGCGCTCTACACCATAGTGCACGAAAACGCCCACCAATGGTGGTACGCCGCCGTGGGCAACGACAACTACGCCCACAGTTGGCAGGACGAGGGGTTGGCGGAGTACTCCGCCCTGATGTTTTTTGAAAACACCCCCGAATATGGCCTGACCAAGGCGGGTCTGCTTGGCAGCGCGACCAAGGCCTACAGAGCTTATTTTTCGGTATACAGTCAGCTGTTCGAGGGCGTGGACACGGGCATGGAGAGGACATTAAGTGGCTTTTCGGGCGACTATGAATACGCCAACATTGCCTACAACAAGGCGCTTTTGATGTTCGACGCCATAAGGGGCGCCTGCGGCGACGGACACTTTTTGGCGGCGCTCAAGAGCTATTACAGCGAGTACAAATTTGCGATTGCCCCGCCCGAGGGGCTGATGGCCTGCTTTTGCCGCTATGCCGACTGCGAGGGAATTTTTGACAGCTTCCTCAACGGGAAAGTTATTATTTAATATTTAACGCAGATTGTTTCCCCCTTTGTCATTTCGACCGCAGTGAGCGAGAGCGAACGGAGTGGAGAAATCTCTGAGCTGCCCATTGTCCGCGCGGAAACCGCGCGAGATACGTTCGACTACGCTCAGTATGACAATGGGCAGCGACGGACAAAAGGGACCCTAAACTTCGTTTGGGAGATTTCTCGACTACGGGCTTCGCCCTTCGCTCGAAATGACGGGTAAGGATATGCGGCAGTGCGCGCCGCCACGCAGGTGGCGGCGCGCACAATTTTTTACATTTGCGGGCGGCAAATTTGCGAAACTTTTTGTTGCCAAATTAAATATTATGAAGTATAATAAGGTTAGTCGGGTGCTAATAACTTTAAAAACCCGGCTAGCGCAGGGCAAATATATGCAATTGACCCTGCGGCAAAGGTTATTTTATGGACGCTTACCCAAGTTTTTATTTTAGCGAATAATTGACTGCCGCCAACGTATACTGCACGGTGCGCGGGAGTTTTTTCGCGCACTATTTTATTTTACGGAGAAAGATGCAGTATGGTTAAATATTTTGTAACGGGCGAAGACATGCGCCTCACCCAAACCGAGGCATTCAGAGAGCTGTGTTGGGTGGATATGGTCAACCCCACCGACGACGAAGTGGACGACGTTGTGGAAGCGACGGGCGTTTCAGAGGACATGATTAAGGCCGCGCTCGACGAAGAGGAACCCGCCCGCACCGAGTTTGACGAGGGCAACAGCATGTTTGTTGTCGACTGCCCCATAATTGAGGAGAGCGACAGCGGCGACACCTACTCCACCCTGCCCCTCGCCATAATTTACAACAAAAAGTGCATAATTACCGTATGCTTAAAGGGCAACCCCGTCTTAAAGGACTTCATTACGGGGCGCATCAAAATTTTCTGCGACAAGCCCGTGGGATTCATTTTAAACTTTATGTACGGCAATGCAAAGCGCTTTTTGTACTGCCTTAAGCAGATAGACAGAAAGGCTCACCGCGTTCAGTCGGAGTTGGGCAGAACGCTCAAAAACGAAGAAATTTTGCAGCTTTTGGACCTTGAAAATTCACTTGTCTACTTTTCGACCTCACTCAATTCCAACTACAAGGTGCACGAAAAGCTCTCCAAGGTGGAGGCAGTGGCGACGAGGGAAGATTATCAGGATCTGTACGACGACATGGTGATTGAGAGCAGTCAGGCCATTGAAATGTGCAAGATATACAAGGATATTTTGTCAGTTTCGATGGACGCGTACGGCTCGGTAATCTCCAACAACGCCAACGACACCATGAAGAAGCTGACGGTTATAACCATTCTTTTGGCCATTCCCACGATGATTGCCGGATTTTGGGGAATGAACGTTGTGGTGCCGTGGCAGATACAGGACGGCGACACCTCCACCATATGGTTTTGGGTGATAATAGGCGCAACCTTTGTGCTGACTGCGGCAGTGGCCTTTCTCTTAGTAAAATCAATGAAGTTCAGACCTGCGGCAAAGCGCAGACAGAAAAAACAGAGAAGAACGAGGGATAATTAAATGCCCATATTGCAATACAAATGCCCCAAGTGTGGCAAGGAATTTGAAGAGCTTGTAAAAAAATACGACGACGAGGTACTGTGCCCCGAGTGCAAAATCAGGGCCGAAAGGAGCTATTCGGGCTCGGTATGGTCGGCGACGGGCAAACCCGCCAAAAAGTGCAGCGGTCACTGCTCCACCTGCGGCGGCTGCCATTAAAACTTAACATAAAACGCATGCGGCGGACTGCAAAAATTTGCAGTCCGCCGCTTTTTTGCCGCCAAAACTGAATAAACGGCGAGCCCGCAGGCAATAAACTGTGCGTACATAAGGAGATTGTCATGCGCGCTTTGAAACTTGGAGCATTAATGATAATTGCCGCGGCGGTGTGTGCGGCGGCGGTGTCGCTGCCAAAGCACACCGCATTTGAGTGCGGCGAAAGTTACACATTCTATTTGGGGAGCTCCTCCTCCAACTGCCGCGTCATGACCGTAGACGACAATGCCGGTCTTGTGCTGCTGACCTTAAAGGACGTCCGCGGCGAGGCGACCACCTATGCCGAACTCGACGTGGAGAGTTTTTTAAAAGACAACGGCGGGCGCATTCTTTTTAAAGAACAACTCTCCGACAGCGTAAATTACTACTGCTCCGCCGATTTGCCGTACGAAATTGAGCTGTACGGGCGCACGGTCAACCTGCACATATGCATAAAAGATAGCAACGTGACGGTCGGCTCGCCCATTATTTTTGGGGGATACTAAGTTGTTAACGAAAGTGGTGCCCTGCCCGAGGGCATCCACTTTCCGTTAGTTTTGGAGGCGCTGCCTCCCTTGCCGCGATATTTTAAGTGCCCACGAGTATATAATCGCGGCAATTCCCACCGCTGAGGCGCAGGTATGCGCAAATTGGGGCCTTTGCCCCGAAAGCGCGGTTTTGGGGCAAAACGTTAATTAATGCCTGCGGCGCACACGGCTCCGCCGTGCCATACACAACCACCGCGCAAAATTAAAATTTTTAAAAGGCATGTATAAACGCTTAAAAGGCGGGCAATAAAAGGTTTGTAAGCAAATGTGCCGCATAAAATGCAGGGCAAAAGTGCTACATAAAAGGAGATAAAATTATGAGCGAACAAAACAACCAAAAGAATAACAAAAAGAGATTATTGACCTACTATCTTATTTTAGGCGCGTGCATACTGCTGATTGCCGCAGTGACGGTGACGGTTATATTTGCCGTGAGGGGAAACGACAATTCCTTTGAGATTGATAACGGCGGCGGCGACGTTGTTGACGGCGGCGATCAGAACGACGATGACGACAATGACGACGACGTTAACGACGACAACGACGATGATGACGAGCCTTCGGACGACGTTTCGAGCGCGTATGAATTTATTGCGCCCGTGGCCGAGCTTGACATTATAAACGACTACACCTTCTACTACAACAAGACTTTGGACTGCTACCACTACCACACGGGGCTTGACATGGCTGCCGAAGCGGGCACTCAGGTTCTGGCGTGCGTGGACGGCACGGTGGAGAGCATAACCGTGGGCGACATTCTTGACGGCACAAAGATAGTGCTTTCGCACGCGGACGGCGTTAAGACGAGCTATTACTTCATAGATGCCGCGGAGGGCCTTGAAGTGGGCGACACCGTCAAGCGCGGCGACGTGATAGGCACTGTAGCCGAGCCCGTCGGCAGCGAATACAAGGAGGGCGCACACCTGCACTTTGAGGTGACAAAGAACGGCGAGCTCGCCGACCCCAACGACTACCTCGATATTGCAGAAAAGTGATGAACTATACGCCACTTTTGTCCGTCACTGCCATTGTCAACGACAGAGAGTCGTCATCTTGAGCGGAACGAGTGTAACGAGAGAAGTCGAAAGATCTTGTTCGGTTAGTACCATGCAAGATACGTTCGACTACGGGCTATCGCCCTTCGCTCAGTATGACACAATGAAGCCGTTTGAGCCTCAAAATAATAAATGAAAACTTTACAGCCGGCGCGCCGCTTTTTTAAAGCGGCGCGCCACTTCACTTTGTATATTCGAAAATATTTACAAATTCTTAACAATATATTATACTTTTATAAAAAAATGAGCGGTATAATATTGCCATAAAGAGAGGTATGCCGTGAAGAAAGATATCCGCCCGTTGGCTTTTTTGAAAGACCCGCCCGCATGGTTCATGCTGACCGTGTGGGGCGCCGCCATTATCTTTATAGCTCTTGCGACAGTGCTTACAATCCTTTCGCAGGAGCATTGGTACGTTTACGCAATATATGTATGCGCGGCGGTTTTTCTTGCATATTCGGTATTTTTGATTGTGCGCGGAGTGCCTAAAATTAAAAGGGTCATTGTTGAGCGCGCGCAAAAGCACGCCTTTACGCAAAACATAATTTCGAGCTACGGCTTCCGCACGACGGCCTTCTTTGTGGTATCATTGGCCATAAACGTGGCGTTTGCGCTGTTCAACGGCGCCATGGGCATAATAATGCACTCGATATGGTACGGCATAATGGCGTGCTACTACTTATTTTTGAGCGCATTGCGCGGCGGACTGCTTTTGGGCAACCTTAAGGCCAAAAAGCTTGCAGGCGGCGACGAGGACGCCATGGGCATGTTCAAGCTGAAGATTTACAGAATGTGCGGCATTTCGCTGTTTGTGCTTGAAGCCGCGCTTGCAGCGGCGGTCACACTGATGGTTCTGTCCGACCGCCCGACTGCATATTCCGAGATAATGGCCATAACCTGCGCGGCATACACCTTTTACAAGATAATTTTTGCCGTGATAAATGTGTGCAAAGTAAAAAAACTGCGCGACCCGCTGCTGCAGTCCTTCCGCAACATCAACCTTACGGACGCGGCGGTGTCACTCCTTTCGCTGCAGGTGACGCTTGTGGCAGTATTTTCAGACGGGCAGACGGCCGAAATGAACACATTGAACGCCATAACGGGCTTTGCCGTATGCGCCCTGACCATAGTTTTGGGCGTGACGATGATTGTAAGCGCCACCATGCGTTTAAAAAAGATGAGACAATAAAAAATTTATAGTAAAAGCCGCGCTGTTCAGCGCGGCTTTTTGTGTTGGTGAAATTTATATGGCTTCCTTTTGCCCGTCGCTACCATTGTCATCTTGAGTGGAGCCGTAGGCGGAACCGAAAGATCCTGCAGGGCATGAAATCAAGCAAGATACATTCGACTACGCAGGGCTATGCCCTGCTTCGCTCAGTATGACAAACCCTATCGGCGCGCTGAAGCTCGCCATCTTCTCACGCAACGCAATGTAAACGTTGCGTTCGGACACCGCTCGCACAATTTAATGTGCTCGCTCATTTCGCAAGGCAAAACAACACACCGTGTTGTTTTGAGAATACCTTGCTCAACCCTTACTAAGGGGAAGCTTATCGAGTTGACATTTAAAGGCTTGCCTTTAAGATATCCACTACCTCTTCTCTTGTGAGGACTTTGTAGCCGCCCTGCATGATCAGGGTGGCGTCGGCGATGCCCTCTATCATGTCTTCGGTGACGCCGAGGTCCTTTAAGTTCATGACGAGACCGATTTCGTTCATCCAACTCTCCATGGCGACGAGGCCTGCGGTTGCCACCTCTTCATCGCTCTTGCCCTGAGGATCGACGCCCCACACGTTGACTGCGTAGCGGGCAAACTTTTTGAGCCCGAAGGGCATTATATAGCGGTAATAGGCCATGGACACGGCGGCAAGGGTCATGCCGTGGGTGGCATCCGTATAGGCGCCGACCGCCTGACCGAGCATGTGAACCTCCCAATCGGTCGTCTTGCCCTGCGCAACAAGGGTATTGAGCGCCCATGTTGCCGTCCACATTATGTTGGAGCGCGCCTCGTAGTCGGTGGGATTTTTGACGGCAATGCGCGACGAATGAATGAGCGAGCGCAGAAGGCCTTCGGAGATGTAGTCGGACGTGTTGTCGTCCTCGCCGGAGAAGTACTGCTCAAGGATGTGGCTCATTATGTCGTAGAAGCCGGCCACCATCTGATATTTGGGCAGGGTGTAGGTGTAAGTGGGGTCGAGCACGGAGAACTTGGGGAACACCTCAGTGCCGAAGACGTGGCCGATTTTGAGCTTTTGCTCGTGATTGGTGATTACGGCGCCGCCGTTCATCTCCGAACCCGTGCCGACCATGGTTAAAACGCAGCCGACGGGGATAATTTTGCAGGTGGGCTCCTCAAAGCGGATATAGTACTTTTCCCAAGGATCGTCGTTGCAGTAGGCAGAGATGGAGACGGCCTTTGAATAGTCGCACACCGAACCGCCGCCGACGGCGAGAATTAAATCGACAGCGTTTTCGCGGGCGATGCGGGCGCCCTCTTCAAGCTTCTTGGAAGTGGGGTTGGGCATTACGCCGCCGTCCTCCACCACTTTTTTGCCGCAGTCTTTAAGGACGGACAACACGGCGTCGTAAATGCCGTTCTTTTTTATGGAACCGCCGCCGTAGACGAGCATGACGGTGGGGCCGTATTTTTCAAGCTCGCCCTTTAAATTTTTGATTGCACCCTCGCCGAAATAGAGGCGGGTGGGGTTGAAGAAAGTAAAATTGCCGAGCATATTTTTGATTTTCCTCCTGAAATTTTTATTTTTACGCATTCATTATACCACGCGCAGACGGGCATTTCAATATCGAAATTTAAAGTTTTGCATTAGAAAAACTTTTTAAGTTAACGCGTGGCTTTGCACCACCTCTGACCTTTCGACTAAAGCCTTGCTCCTTCCATGTCATTTCGACCGAAGAGAGGCGGCGAAGCCGACGAACAAAGCGGAGAAATCCCCCAAACGAAGTTACAATTCTTGCCCCCCTTGTGTAAAGGGGGGATCAAAGGGGGGATTGTAGGCGGCGAGCCGCCGTAGAAATTAAAGAAAAGACAATCCCTCAGGCACGCTTTGCGTGACAGCTCCCTTTACACAAGGGAGCCAAAGTGAGAGACTGCGTTCACGCAGATTTCTCCATGCGTTCGCTGTCGCTCACTTAGTCGAAATGACATAGGGGGAGTATGCGGCGGGCTTAGTCAAAATGACAAAAAGGGCGCAAAACAGGATATCGATAAAAAAGTAATGTTTTAAATTTGAGGTTTGGGGGTATATTACAGGCGACGGGAGGGTAAAAAAGGTCTCCCGCGGGGCGCGAAAATTAGCGCAATTAACAAAAGACGCAGAGCTTTTGTTAGAAAATGAAAATTTTTGTTAATTATGAAAAGTTGTAACAAAAAAATTACAAATAAAATGAAAGTTAACAAAAATTATCGGCATTATCATAAAATAGTGTTAGAAAGTAACAGAAATCAAATTTTAAAAATTTTTTGCAATGTTATTGACTAACAAATTTTCATATGCTATACTGCAAGCGAAATCAGGAAAGAACCCCTGATTTCCATACAACAAGATGACAGGGGCGTGCGGGGATAACCGCAGCGCCAACAAATAACCCCTAAAAAAGTGAGGTAATAATTATGGATATGTACACCTATTTAACTCAGCCTGCAGCATTGTTCTGCATGATGTACTGCGAAAGAGTTAAGGAAGTAGAAAGAGAAAACAGATAACTTTAAAACAAAATTAACTTTAAAAACATTGCTACAACGATTTAAGTTGCGCCGGACACAGACCGGCAGCGACGGCAAATACCTTTCAAGGAGGTACGAGATTATGGATATTTATGAAAAATTAAACCAAATTGACGACGAAAGGACGGCTTACGGCGTTAATCCCCTTTCGTATGTAGTTCTCGACTGCGCACGCTGATAAGCGCGGCGGGTTGAAGAGCGCAGAGTAACTAAGACACAACTATTGAGACGCATCTTAAAGGAGGCATTTATATGATCGATTTTTATGAAGAAATCGCACAGCTTGACAGCGACAAGAATGAGATCGGTGTTTCGCCCCTCTCATACGTCACTCTCGACTGCGCTAGATAATTAATGAAAATTGTATTAACGGACGATAAATTTAGTCAATAATTGAGTGGCGGGCGCGCACGGCAAAGTGCGCGCCCGCTTTTTTTGTAATAAATTTAAGTGAAGTATGCGGAAAAACTCCGCATGTGAAGTAGCCACCTGCGCTGTGAAGTATAGGCCACATGGCCTATGTGAAGTTTGCCCGCCCTTCGGCGGGCAAGTTATGGTAAAAAATAATCTATACCGCCACTTGCGCCGCAGGCGCAAACTTCACTGCCTGCAACTTCACACATTGCCGCAGGCAATGTACTTCACTTTACCGTGCAAAACTATACTCTGCCACAAATTATTGCGCGCGGAGATGAATAGTGATATAATGCTGATATGGAACTGAGAGTACTGAAATATTTCCTTGCCGTGGCGCGGGAGGAGAGCATTACAAAGGCGGCCGAAAAGCTGTTCATAACGCAGCCGACGCTTTCGCGGCAGATTGCCGAGCTTGAGGACGAGCTTGGAGCGCCGCTGTTTGTGCGCGGCAACAGGAGCGTGACCCTGACGGGCGAAGGCCTTATGCTTAAGCGGCGCGCCGAGGAGATGCTTGAACTTGAGGACGCCATACGGCAGGAGTGCGCGCAGGGCGGCAAGGTGGGCGGCAGCGTGCGGCTTGGCATGGCCGAGGCCTTTTCGGCCAACATTGCGGCGCAGATAATAGATAAGTTCAGGGACGAACACCCCGAGGTGAAGTTTGAACTTTTCACCGCCATGGCCGACGAAGTGCTTGAGCGCATAGACAAGGGCACCATTGACGTGGGTTTTTTGCTTGAGCCCGTCAACGTGGACAGATACGACTTTATCCGCCTGCCGCAGACCGAGCGCATGGGCATACTCATGCGGGCGGACGACAAACTTGCCCGAAAGGAGAGCCTTGAGCCCGAAGATTTATTGGGCCTCCCCCTCATCGTGCCCATGCGGCGCGAACTTCAGAGCAATACGCGCAGCGCAATAGGCGCAATATACGATAAATTCAACATTATAGCCACATTCAACGTGGTAAACAACGCCTCCCTATTGGCCGAGCGGGGGACGGGGTATGTGCTAGTAGCAGAGGGCGCCGCACAGTACAACCACAACCCCGGGCTGTGCTTCAGGCCGCTGAAGCCCCTAACGCCCATAAACTGCGTGGCGGTTTGGAAGAAGTATCAGCCCTACGGCAGGGCGGCTTCGATATTCCTTGAAAAGCTTGCAATGCTCTGCGGGCATTGACGGTGCAAAATAATAGGCATTTCACATTTTTTTGGGGCTGCGCTATAATTTAAGAGCGCAGGATATTGCGCAAAATATTAAAAAGGAGAAAATTTATGCGCAATTTTATATTTGAGTACCCCACCAAAGTGTACTTCGGCAGCGGCGCCGTCAAAGAGCACCTCGCCGGCGAGCTCAGTAAATACGGCAAAAACGTGCTGCTTGCCTACGGCGGCGGTTCAATAAAGGCCAACGGAGTTTACGACGAAGTGATGTCCGTCCTCAAAGAGTGCGGCAAGAACGTTACCGAGTTTGGCGGCATAATGCCCAACCCCACCTACGCCAAGGTACAGGAGGGCGCAGCCCTTGCAAAACAGAAGGGCATAGACCTCATCCTTGCCGTTGGCGGCGGTTCGGTTACAGACTGCTGCAAGATAGTAGCCCTGCAGGCGACTAACGACGAGGACGTTTGGGAGAGCGAATTGGTAAAGGGCAAGCTGCCCGCCTGCCCGCCCGTACCCCTCGGGGCGATAGTCACCGTGTCCGGCACGGGCAGCGAGATGAACGGCGGCGGAGTTATAACCAACGAGGATAAAAAGATTAAGACGGGTCTGTTCGGCGCCGCCCCCCGATTCGCCGTGCTTGACCCCGAATACACAATGAGCGTACCCTTTGCGCAGGTCATGTCGGGCGCGTTCGACACCCTTTCGCACGCCATGGAGACATACTTCGGCCAACCCGACGACGACAACGTATCCGACGACATAAACGAGGCGGTGATGAGGAGCGTGATACGCAACATGCGCGTGCTTTTGACCGACCACAACGACTACACGGCGCGCTCCAACCTGATGTGGGATTCGGCCATGGCCGAAAACGGCATACTCAAGATAGGCAAAAAGACTGACTTTCAGGCGCACATGATAGAGCATCAGTTGGGCGCTTACACCGACTGCAACCACGGCATGGGGTTGGCGGCCATACACCCCTCCTACTACCGTCATATCTTTAAGGAGGGCCTTGCCAAATTTGTGCGCTTTGCCACGAATGTATGGAACATTGAGCGCGGCGACATGACCGACGAACAGCTTGCCATGGCGGGCATAGACAGGCTTGAGCAGTTCATAGCCGAATGCGGCCTGCCGACGAGGCTTTCACAGCTCAAGGTGCGCACGCCCATTACCGACAAGATGCTTGAGGAGGTCGCCTACAGCACCACCATTCAACCCAACAGCTATAAAAGGATGACGGGCGGAGAAATTTACGACATTCTCAAGGAGTGCATGTAAAGGCATTTGTTTAATTTAATGCGGAGACGTTGACATATGTGGATAGTTGCAGCTATTCTTTCTGCGGTGTTCGCCGGCCTTACGGCCATACTCTCCAAATGCGGCGTAAAGCACGCCAACTCCGACGTGGCCACGGCGGCGAGGACATCCGTCGTTCTCGTCATTGCGTGGCTCATCGTGTTCATCACGGGCACCTACACCACCATTGCGGACATAAGCGCGCAGTCGTGGATATTTCTCATTCTTTCGGGACTTGCGACGGGCGCCTCGTGGATATGCTACTTTAAGGCGCTGTCCTTGGGGGAGGTCTCCAAGGTGGCGGCGGTAGACAAGTCGAGCGCCGTGCTCTCAGTACTGTTCGCCATAATAATCTTCCCCGACGAGCGCAATCTGTGGTGGCTCAAGCTGATATTTTTGGCGGTGATCGCCGTGGGCACATACCTCATGACCGACATAAAAAGGGGCGAGGACAAGGGCAGGCTGACATGGCTGATATTCGCCGTGCTCTCGGCGGTGTTTGCGGCGGCCACTTCGCTGCTTGCGAACGCGGGCATCGAGGGAGTTGACTCCAACCTTGCCACCGCCATAAGGACGGTTGTGGTGCTGATAATGGCGTGGCTGATAGTGCTCTGCCGCGGCGAAGGCAAGTTTGTAAGGGAGCTCAAGGGCAGGGAGATAATTTTTCTCGTGCTTTCGGGACTTGCGACGGGTGCCTCGTGGCTGTGCTACTACTATGCCATTCAGCAGGGGCAGGTCAGCGTCGTAGTGCCCATAGACAGGCTGAGCATACTGATAACCGTAATATTCTCGCTCATCGTGTTCAAGGAAAAGCTTTCCGTAAAGGCGTGGATAGGCCTCGCCCTGCTGACCGCGGGCACGGTGTGCATGGCAGTATTCACTTAATTTTACGCAATATGGGCTCCCTTGTGCAAAGGGAGCTGGCGCGGACGCGCCTGAGGGATTGTGCCGCAGTATTTTATTTCTACGGCGGCTCCGCCGCCTACAATCCCCCCCTATGTTCGACAGATTGTCAAGCAAGTGCAACACATTAAGAGACAAAGACTTCAGCGGGAGTTAGCCAACCGAGACATTT
>CALVPX010000015.1 GCA_944354265.1 uncultured Clostridia bacterium
AGCGACGTTGTCTCTTTTTTTATAGGTGTTGCACTTCAAATTATAATCTGTCTTCCCCCCTTTACACAAGGGGGGCTCGAGAGAGGTGTGTTCGTCGCTCAGTATGACAAAAGGATAAGTCAATCATAACGCTGCGTAAGCAACTCATAGTTGTAAACGCAGCGCAACTGATGTTGCGCTGCTCATAACTTGCGGCGGGCGCACAAACGTGCGCCCGCCGCAATACTATTGCACCGTTGCATTGTCAATCTAAAAATTGCGCGTATTGGGCATACAGCTCTTCGAGCTTGTCCCTCACCGCCTGAAGGTCGTTTGCGACGGAGGCGCTCTTTTTGTAGTCGGAGAGCACCTCGGGGCTGACGAGCAGGGCGTTGAGCCGCGCCTCCTCCCCCTCGGCGGCGGAGATGTCCGCTTCAAGCTGCTTTATCCTTGCCTTTTTGGCGGCCTCGGCGGCGCGCTCCTTTTTGGAGCGGTAGCCCTCCTTTTTTTCGCGGTCGTAGCGCTCGCGCTCGGCCTGCTCCTCTTCCTGCCTTCTCTGTGCGGCAGCAGCCTGCTTTGCCGCGATGTAGCCCTCGTATCCCCCCGAATATGCCGTAAGCAAGCCGTTTTCGATCTCTGCCACGCTGTCGGCAATGGCAGAGATGAAATACCTGTCGTGCGAAACAAAGATGACTGTGCCGTCGAAATTTTTGAGCGCGCTTTCCAAACTTTCGCGGGCGGGGAGGTCGAGGTGGTTTGTAGGCTCGTCCATGACGAGCACGTTGCCGTGTTCGTTTTCGAACACGCACAGGGCAAGCTTTGCCCGCTCGCCGCCCGAGAGGTCCTTTACCCTCTTATCCATGTCCTCGGGCACGAGGCCGCAGCGGGCGAGCGAGGCGCGCACCTCAGTCTGACCGTAGGCGACGTGCCTCTCCCACAGTTCGGCGAGCACGGTGTTGTCGGGATCGAGGTTGGCATTTTCCTGATCGTAGACGGCGAAATGGACGTACCTGCCCACCTCCACCGAGGGATCGCCGCCGTGCACAATGTGCTTGATAAAAGTTGACTTGCCCGCGCCGTTAGGGCCGACTATTGCCAACTTTTGACCGCGGACTATGCTTAAGTTACCGCCGACGATGAGCGTTTTGCCCCCTATTTCAAGGTGCAGATTGCTGATTGTAAGCACGCGCTCGTAGGGAGGCTGTTCGTAGGTGAATGTAAAGCGGGGCGGGGCGGGCGGAGTGTATGGCTTTTGCAGAATTTCCATCCTTTCGAGCTGCTTTACGCGGCTCTGCGCCGACTTTGCCGTGGTGGCGCGCACTATGTTTTTATCAACATAGGTCTGCAGGCGCGCCCTCTCCTCCTGCTGTTTTTCGTACTCCTTGAGTGCGAGGGCGTATCGCTCGGCCTTGAGCACCTTATATTTGGTATAGTTGCCGGGGTAGGCGGACAGCTGCTTATTTTCAATTTCAAACGTGCGCGAGCACACGCGGTCGACAAAGTACCTGTCGTGCGAGACGACGAACACGGCGCCGGGGAAGTCCTTTAAATAGTCCTCGAGCCAATAGAGAGTGTCTATGTCGAGGTGGTTTGTAGGCTCGTCCAAAATGAGCAGATCGGGCTGCTCCAAGAGCAGGCGGGCGAGTTTTAACCTCGTCTTTTCCCCGCCGGACATGCCCGAGATTGTGCGGTCGTAAAAACTTTCAAAGCCCATGCCGTTCAAGACGCGCTTTATCTTTACGTCGATGTTGTAGGCGTCGCGCGCGTCGACGAGTTTTTGGGTGGACTCGAGCTTGGCGGAGAGCACGACGTACTCGTGCGAGGAGGGGTCGCAGGCGGACAGCTGATGCGAAAGGGTTGAAAGGCGCTCCACGGCGGCGAGGTCGTCTTCGAACACCTTGAGCATTTCGCCGTAGACGGTGCCCTCAGACTCCAACCCGCCGTTCTGTTCAAGGTAGCCTATGCGCACGCCGTTTTTGCGCATGACCTGACCATAGTCGGGGGTCAATTGCCCTATGATGAGCTTTATGAGTGTAGTCTTTCCCTCGCCGTTGGCGCCGACGAGCGCAATTTTTTCGCCCTCGTTTATGGCGCAGGTGACGTCCGAAAATATTAAGTTGTCGCCGTAGGAGAAGGCAACGCCCTCTAATGAAACTAACATTTAAAAATCCCAATCGGGTATAAAATTTTGACCCGAGCTGTCTTTATCCTGTAAAAATACGTTCTTCAGCCCGTACTCCTCCACCGCAGCGAGCACCTTTTTGTATTCGCGGGCGGTTATGGGGCGCTGAAGCTCCTTAAAGGCCTGTATGTCGCCGAAGGGCGTGTATTGACTCATTAGGCTGAAATAGACGTCCCCGGGCAGGGTGGAGATGAACTTAACCACCTCCACGCTGTCGTACGCGGCGAGGGGCAGAATGAGGTGGCGCACTATGCAGCCCGAGAGCATTTTGCCGTCCCCCCTCATTTTAAGCGGCTTGTTTGCCATGAACTTAATGGCGGGCATGGCGTATTCGGCATAGTTTGCCTTGCCCGTGTACCGCTTGGAGAGGGCGGGGTCGATGAACTTTAAGTCGGGCAGGTAGATATCGGTGAACGTGTCGGCAACTTCAAGCGTTGAAAGCTTTTCGTAGCCGTGGGTGTTGTACACTACGGGAATTTTGGGGCGGTAGATGGACATTGCCCCCGCAATATGCTCCACATAATGGGTGGGGTTGACGAGGTTTATGTTGTCGGCGCCCATGTCCTCGAGCTGTTTAAAAATATCGGCGAGCTCCTCCACTGATATGTCTTTACCGCGCTGCACGCGGGAGAGTTCGTAGTTTTGGCAGAACACGCACTTCAACGAACAGCCGCAGAAGAACACGCAGCCGCTGCCCTTGGAAAAGGAGATGGGCGGTTCCTCGTACGGGTGAAGATAATACTTTGCAATTTTTACGCCCGAAACGCCGCAGTAACCTTTGGAAGTTGAGCGGTCGGCGCCGCAGCTTACGGGGCAGAGTGTACAGTTCATGGCTACATTATATAATAAAAAAGTGCTCAAGGCAAACAAATTGCCCGCCAAACGTTTGACAAACAGTGGCTGCATATGTATAATACATATCAAACATCAAGAGTGTGCGAGGGATCGGCCCTGCGACCACACAGCAACCTGCTATTTTGCAAGGTGCTAATGCCGTACCGATGGGAAAATTTAACTTGAAGTTGCCCGCACGGTACAGCCGAGCGGGCTTTATTTTATATTTTTTTAAACCGCGCACAAAATAACACTTTAAAAGGAAGAGACATGAAAAAATTTTTTACGAGCGAGAGCGTTACAGAAGGACACCCCGACAAACTGTGCGACAGCATTTCCGACGCCATTGTGGACGAGATACTTTCCACCGACCCCGCCGCGAGGTGCGCCGTCGAGTGCTGCGCGGCATACAACAGGCTGCTGATTATGGGCGAGGTCACCACCTTTGCCGACGTCAACTACGAGCAGGTTGCCCGCCGCACCATCAAAAATATCGGCTACGACTTCGGCAACTTTGCCTACGACAAGTGCAAGATAACCGTGGCCATTCACGGGCAGAGCCCCGACATTGCCCTTGGCGTGGACAAGTCGCTTGAGGCCAAGGACGGCGAGAGCGACAAGGAGGCCGAAATCGGCGCGGGCGACCAAGGCATGATGTTCGGCTATGCCTGCAGGGAGACCGAAGAGCTCATGCCCCTGCCCATATCCCTTTCGCACAGGCTTGCAAAGAGGCTGACCGACGTGAGAAAGAGCGGGCTTTTACCCTACCTGCGCCCCGACGGAAAGACGCAGGTGACGGTTGAATACGACGGCAGAACGCCCAAGAGGATCGAGGCGGTCGTGCTCTCCGCACAGCACGACGAAAAAGTTACTCAGGAGCAGCTCAAGGCCGACCTCAAGAGACATGTTATTGAGTACGTCATACCTGCGAGTCTGATTGACGGCGACACAAAGTTTTACATCAACCCCACGGGGAGATTTGAGATAGGCGGCCCCGAGGGCGACAGCGGACTGACGGGCAGAAAGATAATCGTGGACACCTACGGCGGAAAGTGCGCGCACGGCGGCGGGGCTTTTTCGGGCAAGGACCCCACCAAGGTCGACCGTTCGGCGGCATATATGGCGAGGTATATCTGCAAAAACTTAGTGGCCGCAGGGCTGTGCGACGAGGTTGAGCTGCAGGTTGCCTACGCGATAGGCGTAAGCCGCCCCCTTTCGGTATTCATCGACACATATGGCACGGGCAAACTACCCGACGGCGACATTGCCGACATAGTCGTAAAGGAATTTGACCTGCGCCCCTACGCCATAATAAAGGCGCTTGGTCTGCGCGCACCCATATATTCGCGAACGGCGGCGTACGGACACTTCGGCAAGGAGGATCTGCCGTGGGAGAAGTGCGACCGCGCCGAAGAGCTTAAAAAGTACCTTGCAAAATGAAGAGCGCATTTTTGAAAGCCGTGGCGGACAACCTGTTCCCGCGCAACATAACCTGCGACATATGCGGCCGCGAAACCTTTGACGGCGGCAATTTATGCCCCGAATGCGCCAAGACCGTGACCAAAAACGACGGCGCCACCTGCCCCGTATGCGGCAGAAAGACGAGGACTAACGAGGTGTGCCTTGAGTGCAAGGCGCACGCGCCCTCTTACGACAGGGCGGTCTCCGCGATAGTATATAAGGACGGCGGCGCAGGGCTTGTGATCAAATTCAAGAAGGGCGGCGCATACCTCAAGGAATACTTTGCCGACCTGCTGACGCCCAAGTGCGAACAGTTTGCCTTTGCAGACGGAGTGTGCTTTATTCCCATGACCGAGAAGGCGGAGCACAACCGCGGATATAATCAGGCAGAGTTGCTTGCCGGGGCGCTTGCCGAAAGGCTCAATCTGCCCCTTCTGCGCGTGCTTGAAAAGGTAAAGGAGACGGGAGAGCAGAAGTCACTTTCAAAGAAGGAGCGGCAGAACAACCTTAAGGGCTGTTTTGCGGCGCACAAGAGAGACGTTGCAGGAAAGAGTTTTATACTCGTCGACGACGTAATGACGACGGGCACCACCGCCGAGGAGGCGGCAGCCCTGCTAAAGAGGAAGGGCGCGGCACACGTCTACTTTGCCGCCGCGGCGTCGGTTGAATACACGCCCGAACTTTAAAAATTAAATTGCAGTCAAACGGCCGCCCGCATTGCGGGCGGCCGTTTGATATCTGTTTGATAAACGAACACGACGCTCAATCTTTAAAATACCCGTCTAGGTCGAAGTAGTCGTCGAGGTACCCGCGGGTGTTGAGGCACATTTTTTTGAATAAACTGCGCGCCTCGTCCACAGTCAGGGTGGAGCACAGCGGCTGATTGACGAAGGAGGCAAAAATTTCGTCCAAGTCGCGGTGCTTTATGCCGTTGTAACAGCTTTCGATATTGAGGTGGTTGCGCATGACGAGAGCGAGCACCGCGGGCGGAAGTTCGCCTGCGATTACGGGCTTTAAGGTGTTGTCGGCAAACACGCAGTTTGTCTCCACAATGGCGCCGCGGGGCATCTGCGGCATCTGCCCGAGGTTGGGCATGTTGACGTTTGAAACTATTCTGCCGTAGCCCATAATTGCCTTTATGAGGTCGACGGCCTCCTCGTTGGACTTGACGACGGGGAAGGGTTTGCGCCCCTCCGCCATCTCTATAGTTTCGGCAATGCGCTCTGCCTGCTGCTTTTCGCGGAAGTCGACCGTGGTTAAGTTGAACGCCCAATTTTTGACCGTCTGCGGGTTCTTTAAGTACCATGTGTTGGGCATGAACTCGGCGAGGTGCCTGTCGCCGGCGGCGCCGAGGGCGCCGTAGCGCATGTACATATCCATTTTGACCTTGTTGCCGTAGGCGAAGGGGTCGTACCTGAAGGCAAAGCGGTCGGCATACTCGTAGAAGCCCTCCTCAAAGTACTTTTCATAAAAGGAGGGAATGAGCGATAGAAGGTCGATATCCCTGTAGTATGCCGAGGTTATCCATGTGAAGTGGTTTATGCCCGAGGCGTCGGTGTAAATCTGCGTGCGCGAAGCCTCTATCCCCCTCTCCTCCTTCAAGACGCGGCACAAAAATTCCTGCGCATGGAACACCTCGTGGCAGCAACCGAAGGCCTTAATTGAGGGGAACACGTCGTACAGGGTCTTTGTGCAGATGGTCATGGGGTTGGTGAAGTTAATGACCCACGCGTCAGGGCATATTTGGGCGATTTTTTGGGTGAAGCCCTCGTAGATGGGCACGGTGCGCATGGCGCGCAGCACGCCGCCGGGGCCGACAGTGTCGCCCACGGACTGATATATGCCGTACTCTTCGGGGGCGTGGACGTCGCTGCGCATCTCTTTAAAGGTGCCGGGCAGAATGGAGATCACCACAAAGTCCGCACCCTGCAGGGCGCCGTCTATATTGTCGTAGACGACATAGTTGAACTGCGACTTTGTGGCCTTGTCGGCATTGATATGTCCGCCGATTGCGGCGTTGCGGTAGGCGGCGGGGAGGTCGATGTCGTAGAGAGCGATTTCGCCCGTCAGCCCTTCGGCACAGGCGAGGTCAGACATGAATACCCTCGCCCACAGCTTGGAGCCTCCGCCAATATATGCAAGTTTTATTGAAGTTTTCATCATTTTCACCTCAGATAAATGAATTTTGGGAGATATTATAAATGAATTTTCGGCAATATAATTGCCTCGGTATAAGTGGCACTTCGTTCTTGTAGATTTCTCCGCGTTGTCGTAAGGAGCGAAGCGACGGAATAGCGATTGTTCGCTGAAAGCGCAATCGCGTCAATGACACCCCCACCCGTCATCTTGAGCGAAGTGAGTGTAACGAACGCAGTCGAAAGATCTTGTTTGATTCCATGCCACACTAGATCTTTCGATTGCGCTCGTCGCATATGGCTCCTCGCTCCACTCAAGATGACCGAAGAGGCAAATATTTACTCCCTGCCGAGCATGCGCACAAATTCCTGCTCGTCGATGACTTTTATGCCAAGTTTTTGCGCCTTTTGCAGCTTGGAGCCCGCCTCTTCGCCGGCGATGACGAGAGTGGTCTTTTTTGTGACGGAGGAACCGCACTCGCCGCCCTCGTCCTCAATGATCTTCTGCGCCTGGCTGCGGGTGTACGCGGAGAGCGTGCCCGTAAGAACGACGACTTGGCCAAAGAATATGCCGCCTTCAACCTGCCTCTGTTCGTACACGGGGGTGACGTATTTAAGGAGGTCGGCGAGCTCTGCCCTGTTGTCATCGTCGGCAAACCAACCGACTATGGCGCGGGCGGTTATTTCGCCTATATTTTCAAGCTCGGTGAGCTCCTCAACGGTGGACTGCGAGAGGACGTCCACACTCTTGAAGGCGTTTGCAAGGTCGCGGGCGGCGACCCTTCCCACGCCGTCTATGCCGAGGGCGAAGATGAACCTTTCGAGCGGCACGTTTTTGCTGCTCTCTATTGCGGAGAGCAGGTTGTTTATCTTTTTATCCTTGAATCCCTCGAGCGAGCCGATGTCCTCCGCGGTCAGCGTGTAGAGCTGCGAAGGGCGGGTCAGTCCGAGTTTTTTATGCAGCTGATCGGCAGTCGCCTCAGAAAAGCCCTCGATATCCATGGCGTCCTTTTGGGCGAAGTGTTCGAACCGCGCCACTATCCTCGGCGGGCAGAGGCGGTTGGGACAGAAGAGGTTTGCGCCCTCCTCCACCACGCTGCTGCCGCAGTAGGGGCAGACTGTGGGCTTTTGAATGTTAACACTCGTGCCCGTGTGCTCCACGCAGCCCAAAATTTCGGGAATTACCTCGTTGGAGCGGCGGATTGCCACGAGGGAGCCTATGCGGACGTCCTTGCGGCCGATGTCGCCGAAGTTGTTCAAGGTGGCCTTGCGCACAGTTGCGCCGCCGAGTTCGACGGGGTCGACTATGGCGAGCGGGGTCAGCTTGCCCGTGCGCCCCACCTGCCACTTTACCTCGCGCACGGTGGTCTGCGCCTCCTCGGCCTCGAACTTGTAGGCGATTGCCCAACGTGGGAACTTATCGGTGTAGCCAAGCCCGTCGCGGGCGGGCACGTTGTTGAGTTTGATTACGGCGCCGTCGGTCAAGATGTCAATCTTTTTGCGCTCGACCTCTATCTCTTCGAGGGCGGAGATTATGTCCGCCTCGTCCCTGCACACCTTTAAGTAGGGGTAGACTTTGAAAAAGTTTTCCCTTAAAAAGCCGAACATTTCAACCTGCGTTGAAAAGGACTTGCCCTCGATATAGTTGACGTTGTAAAAGAGTATTTCCACCCCGCGCTTTGCCGTGACAGAGGGGTCGAGGTTGCGTATCGCCCCTGCCGCCGCGTTGCGGGCGTTCTTTAATTTTTCCGCGGCGGTGCTGTTGTATTTTTGCAGGGCGGAGAGGGGAATTACCGCCTCGCCCTGCACCTCCATGAGGCCCTGAAAGGGAATTTTGAGGGGGACGGACTTTATTGTAAGGCACTGTGCGGTAACGTCCTCCCCCACCACGCCGTTGCCGCGGGTGGTGGCGCGCACAAAGTTGCCCTTGTCGTAGGTTATGCACATGGTGAGGCCGTCGTACTTGTATTCAACGGTGAAGTCGGCGTCGGCATATGCCTTCTTTACGCGCGTTACGAATGCCGAGAGGCGGTCGTACGTCACGCACTTGTCGAGCGAGTACAGGCGGGAGATGTGCTCGTGCCGCTCAAAGGCCTTTAAGGGCTCGCCGCCCACGCGGCGTGTGGGGCTGTCCGGCTCGACTATGCCCGTCTGCTTTTCGAGCTCGACAAGCTCATCATACAGCCTGTCGTACTCCCTGTCGGGCACGGACGGGTTGTCCAAAACGTAATATTCGTACGCCCACTTGTTGAGCGTATCTATGAGCATGCGCATTTTGTTCATTGCAGTATCTCCAAGGGCGCGAGCGCCGCAGAAAGTTCCTTGATGCCCTGCCCGTCAAAGGCGACGTTGATTACGGCGCCGCCGTTCTTGAGGGCAATTACCGTGCCCATGCCGAACTTGGGGTGCCTGACCTTGGTGCCGACGGAGTAGGACTTGCCGCCCCCCGCCTTTGCCGCAGGCTGCTGCCTGCCGAAGGTGGACGCCGCCGAAAAATTGGTCTTTGCCGTGCGCGAGGGCTGCACGGGGGGAAGGTCGCTCTGATATCCCTCGTCGGAGGAGTACACGCCCCGACCGCGGCTGCTCTCGCCGTAGGACGAGCTGCCGTAAGAAGAGCCGCCGTAGCTGCGCGAGCCATATCCGCCGTAGCCGTTGCCCCGCGAATATGTGCCGCCGAATGACGAATAGCCGCCGTAAGACGGGCGGGCGTAGGCACTGCGACTCTTGTCAATTCCAAGCTCGTCGGCGAGTTCGCCCACAAAGCGCGAGGGCATTGTCCTGTCGCGGTGACCGTAGAGGTAGCGCGACTTTGAGCGCGTAAGATACAGCTTTTTGCGCGCGCGCGTTATGGCGACGTACATGAGCCGCCTCTCCTCCTCGAGCGACTTGGGGTCGTTTTCAGAGCGGGAGGAGGGCATTATTCCGTCCTCAAGGCCGCAGATTATTACGTCGTCAAACTCAAGCCCCTTGACCGAGTGGATTGTGGCTAGGGTTACATAGTTGCCGTCGTCCATGTCGTCGGTGTCGGAGGACAGGGTGACTTGATTTAAGTATTCGTCTAAAGAGGCGTCGGGATTGAGGCGGACGAAGTCGTCCACAGAGGCGATAAATTCGTCCAAGTTGGCAAGTTTGGAGTCGCCCTCGTCGCTGCCGTCGTCGTAGGCAAGGCGCAGTTCGGTTCGGGATATTATGTCTCGAACGAGCTGAGCTACGTTTTCGGACTGAGAATAGACTACAAAGTCTTTGATGGTATTTGCAAAGTCCTCTATCTTGGACTTTGCGCCCGCGGTGAGGGGCAGATATTCGGCGTCGAGACAGGCGTCGTACAGCGACAGTCCAGACTGCGAGGAGTAACTTTCCATTGCCTGCAGCGTCTTGCCGCCTATGCCGCGCTTGGGAACGTTGATTATACGGGTGAGGGCTTCGTCGTCGAAGGGGTTGGAAATGAGGCGCAGATAGGCAAGTATGTCCTTGATTTCGCGCCGTTCAAAGAAGCGGAAGCCGCCGAACACCTTGTAGGGTATGCCGTATTTGGTGAATTCCTGTTCGTATGAGCGGGTGAGGGCGTTTATGCGCATTAAGACTGCAAAGGAGGAATATTTCTCCCCCGCGGCCGCCGCCGAGGCGATTGTGCGGGCGGCATACAGCGCCTCCTCCGCCTCCTCTTCAGCCTCGAAGTAGACGGGCTTTTGCCCCTCCTCAGCCTCCGTCCACAGAGTCTTTTTATGGCGGGCGCCGTTGTTCTTTATTATGGCGTTGGCAAGGTTCAAAATTGACTTGGTCGAGCGATAGTTGCGCTCCAACTTGTAAACCTTGGCGTCGGGATAGTCCTTGTCGAAGCGCAGAATATTTTCAATTTCCGCCCCGCGCCAACCGTATATCGACTGATCGTCGTCGCCGACGGCGAAGAGGTTTCTGTGCTTGGAAGCCAACAACTTTACTATGTTGTACTGCACGGCGTTGGTGTCCTGAAATTCGTCGACGAGGATATATTTGAACTTGTCTGAAAGGTACTCCCTCGCCTCCTCGTTGCCGCGAAGCAGGCGGAGCGTTCTTATAAGTAAGTCGTCGAAGTCGAGGGCGTTGTTGGAGGCAAGGTGCTTGTCGTACTTGTCGTATATGCACACTATGTCGTCCATGCGGGGAATGTCCTTGAAGCGCGTGCCGTAGGTGTCGGGGTCGAGGCCGAGCATCTTGGCGTTGGCTATGTGATACTTGGCGTCCTTTAAAAGCTTTTCGTCGTCGAAGTCGAGCTCCTTGAAGGACTTTTTGATTATGTTTGCGCGCTCGGTTTCAGAGTAGATTGAAAAGTTGCTCTTAATGCCCGCCTCCTCGGCAAATTGCCTCAAAATGCGCACGCACATGGAGTGGATGGTGCATATCCACATGCCGTTTGTGTCGCCGAGCATGTTCGACAGCCTTTCGCGCATCTCCCCCGCCGCCTTGTTGGTGAAGGTTATCGCCAAAATGCCCTGCGGGGAACACAGTCCCTTTTCAAGAATGTATGCTATGCGCGAGGTCAAAACGCGCGTCTTGCCGCTGCCCGCACCGGCGAGCACCAAAACGGGCCCTTCGGTGTCGGTGACGGGTTTTATCTGTTCGGAATTGAGTGATGAGAGTAAGTCCATTTTGTATAATAGTCCGTAAATGTTTTTGCCCAAGTATTATACCACAAACGTATGCGGTTGACAATTACTTGAAGGCGCTAAAAATTAATGAAATGGCGGCGCACGATGTGCGCCGCCATTTCATAGTCAGCCGTTACACGCTCATTTCCTTTTCGGCGCGGTATTTTTCGAGGGCGGCAAGATAGCGCGCCGAAAGTTCGAGGTTGTACCTCTGCTTTTCCTCGTACGTCAATGTTGCATAGTAATCCTTGTCCGTCAGGCGGCCGATTGCGTCCGAAACCTCGCCATAGGTGTCCAAAAGCTGCTTTACACGCAGATAGAAGTCGTCCGGCTTTTCGCCGCGGATGTCCGAGCGCACCTTGTCGTATATGCCCGATTTGACTTTTCCTTCGTTCAACCCCATTTCCCTTGCCTTTTTGGCAGTGTTGTCAGCATCCTCTTTGCACTTCTTCCAATAGTCGGTCTTGAGCCGCCGTTTAGCGCGGCGGGCGGCGCTTTTGAAATCTTCCATAATCCACCCTATTTAGACAAAAAATTAAATAAAAAATCCCACTGAATTTCTTTGGTAATTCAGCAGGATTCTAAATGTTGCAATTTTTAGTTGCGGCTGCGCTTTCTTGCAGCTTCGCTCTTCTTGCGCCTCTTGACGGAAGGAGATTCGTAGAATTCTTTCTTCCTGAGGTCGCCGATTATGCCGTCGCGGGAGCACTTTCTCTTAAATCTTCTGAGCGCGCTTTCAACCGACTCGTTTTCGCCGACTTTAATGGTAGACATGCCTTTTTCAACCCTCCTTCGCCTTGCGCAGTTATTTTTCAGATGCTCAACTATTATACAAAACCTCGCCCCCAAAGTCAACTTTTTCCAACCCGTTTTGCAATAATTTTTTCGCCATTCCCCTCCCCTGTCATTTCGAGCGGAGGGCAAAGCCCGCAGTCGAGAAATCTCCCCACCGCAATCAAATTTGCGAGAGTGCTAAATTTTATTTATGCGGGCTTCAGTCGAAATGACATATGGGTGTGCGGGCGGGTTCCTTGTCATCTTGAGCGGAGTGGCGGCAGGACGTTGCCTGCCGCCACGAAGTCGAAAGATCTATCTGTACTAAAACCGTGTATGTCAATACTACACGGGCTCGGTATTAGCCCAACAAGATACTTCGACGGCGGCACTTCGTGCCTCTGCTCAGTATGACAATCCCCCCCCTTGATCCCCCCTTTACACAAGTGGGGCTTGCAAAAATTAACTTCGTGCACGCAGATTTCTCCGCTTCGGCGTGGCTTACCACGCCTTCGGTCGAAATGACAGATAAAAAAAGGGGAGGCTTTGGGCGAAGAAATAGCGGCGCAGTTGCTTTACAACCGCGCCGCTTATAACTTGCGACAGCAATTAAATTTTAATTAATTACGTTACGAGGGGAATTTACTTCCCCGAAGTAGCCCCAATTCGCGCATACCTGCGCCTCGGCAGGTGAAGGCGGCGCTATTATTTAACTGTAGGGCTATTCAAGATTGCGTCGCCGAGGGCGGCGCCCTTAAATAACGGCAAATTGGTGCATGTCCTCTAATGCACAATTTGCGTTAAATTATCATATTAGTCCCGCGGCAAGCATTATGCCGTTGGTGGCTATGCCGACGAGGACGGAGATTACATAGAGTGCGACGAGCAAAAGAAGGTTGCGCTTTATCTTTTTGGTGTTCTTTAAGAGCACCACAAAGCCGAGGCCTGCGTTGCAGCAAAGGCCTGCGACCATGCTGCCGAAGTAGATGCCGCCCTCGCAGTAGGTCTGTGCGATGACCGCCGATGAGGCGCAGTTGGGAATGAGGCCTATTGCCGAGGTTATAAGCGGTTCGACAAATGGGCCGCCGACAAACGAGGAGAGAATGGCCTGCTCGTTATATTCAAAGATGTACCCGAAAATGAGGGTGACGATGAAGATGTACAGCGCAATCTTTAAAGAGTGCAGCAGAGGTTCGACGAAGTAGACCTTTACATTGCTCTTGCCCTCGTGCTCACGGCCGCAGGAGTAGGCGTGTATCTCCTCGTGTTCGTCCTCAGAGGGGACGGCGAGCTGCTCGTTACGCAAAATGAAGTTGACGGCGTAGCCGACGGCCAACCCTACCACCACCTTTACTGCGATTAGCGGAGCGACGGCGACCGCGCCCGAGGGGTTGGTTATTAAAATTATCAAGGCCTCGTCGCTTGTGGCGAGGAACACCGCGAGGAGTGTGCCCGTGCGGATAAAACCCCTGTCGTACAGCTTTGCCGCCATTACCGAAAAGCCGCACTGCGGCACGATGCCCGTCACCGTGCCGATGAGGGGGGCGAGCTTGCCCTGCAGCAGGTCGTGATTTTTGGTGAACGAAGTCTTGTGCTCCAAAAACTCAATTAAAATATATATTATTAAGATAAAGGGAAAGACCTTCAGGGTATCTAAAAGGCTATCTAAAAAAACGTCCATAACTATTAACGCAAAAATGCACACGCAGTGTGCAATTCATGTACTCATAGCCTTGTCCGTCGCTACCATTGTCATTTCGAGCTTATCGAGAAATCTGCGCAATATGCGCGACAATGGTAGCTCCGAGATTTCTCCGCGTTGGTCGAAATGACAAGGCTATAAATACAATTTAACGCTCCCTTGAGGGGGAGCGTTTTATTTTATGTTGATAAAAATTATCTCTTCTTTTTCTTAGCGGCGGGTTGAGGCTTTAACGAAGTTTTAAGCCCCTCCTCCTCGTCGTACGCCATGGGGACAACGTCCGCATCGGCATAGCCCGTGGGAGTATAGCCGTCGTCGCGCTGCAAAATGGTAAGGCGGGTCTGCCCGTCGAAGATGTAGAGGCGGTCGCCGTCGGGGCAAATGCTGACTTCGTCCCCCTTGTTGACGCCTGCGGGGGCGAGTGCGAGCAGGGAGACGTCGCCGCTCAGGGCGCACTCGGCATACAGCTTGCCGTCGGCCTCCTCGGTGGCGGAAACGGCGGCCTTTGCGCCGCTGCCCCATATGATATCCTCGGGACGGATACCTATTATTACCTTTTTGCCCGTGCCCACATAGGAAGCTTTATCGCTTATTCGTTGAGCGACCTTGGGGGAAAGCACAAACTTAACGCCCTTGTATGCGGCGACGAGAGCGCCGTCCTCCTCGCAGAGTTCGGCACCGCTTAAAAGATTGATTGCGGGCGAGCCGACGAGCAGAGCAACATAGGCGTTGGCGGGATAGTCGTAGAGGTTTGCGGGCGTATCCACCTGCTGAACTACGCCTTCGCGCAGGACGACTATGCGGGTGGCCATGGTGAGGGCCTCGTTTACGTTCTTGGTAGCGTAGATGAAGGTGCCCTCCACCCTCGCCTGAAGGTTGACTATTACAGAGCGCATCTGCGCCTTTAAGCTGTCGTCCAACCCTGCGATGGGGTCGTCGAGAAGGTAGAGCTTGGGCTCCCTTGCAATGGCCCTGCCGAGGGCGACGCGCTGTCTTTGGGCGGCGGTGAGCGCCTTGGGCTTGCGGTTTAAAACTTCGGTGAGGCCCAAAATTTCAGCAGCCGCCTTAACGCGGGCGTCGATTGCTGCCTGCGGGAACTTGCGCATCTTGAGGCCGTAGGCCATATTTTCGTACACGTTTATGGAGGGATAGAGAGTATCGTTGCGGAATATCATGGCGATGTCCCTGTCCTTGGGGGGAACGCCCGTCATATCCCTGTCGCCGATGATTATCTGACCGGAAGTTGCCTCGTCAAGGCCGGCGATTACGCGGAGAAGGGTGGTTTTGCCGCTCTTTTCGGCGCCGATGACGGCGATGAACTCCTTATCGGATACCTCGAGGTTGACTTTGCACAGCGCGAGCGCGCCCGAAGGATAGAGTTTGCTTACTTCCTTCATAACAAGATTTGCCATTTATATGCTCCGTTTATATGCGTTATAATTTTTGCGATATAATAATAACACAAAAATGCGCCTTTTACAAAGGGCTTTGGGGGCAAATTTATAAATTTTTATAATTTTTTCTTGTAAATATGCGCAATGAGTGGTAAAGTTAATGTATGAACGCCATCGACTACAACAAAAAAATGTTCGAGGAGATACAAAAAAACGGCGCCGCCGGCAAAAAACTTTTACTGCACGCCTGCTGCGCGCCCTGCTCCACCGCCTGCCTTGAGCGGCTCAAGGGGCTGATGGACATAACCGTCTTATTCTACAACCCCAACATTGAGACGGAGGAATATATGAAGCGCAAGGCAGAGATTGTGCGCTTTTTAAGCGAGACGGGATGGGCGGACTTTTTGGACTGCGACCACCAAAAGGAGGCCTACTATGCCGCGGTGAAGGGACTTGAGGGCGAAAGGGAAGGCGGCGCAAGGTGCGCCGTGTGCTTTAAGCTGCGCCTGTCATTCACTGCGCAGACGGCCGCGCAAAACGGCTTTGACTACATTGCCACCACCCTCACCGTCAGCCCGCTCAAGAACGCGCAGCTGATAAACTCCATAGGGCAGGAGTGCGCACAGAGATACGGCGTAAAGTGGCTGCCCTGCGACTTTAAAAAGGGCAACGGGTATTTGAGGAGCTGTCAGCTTTCAAAGGAACACGGCCTGTACCGCCAAAATTATTGCGGCTGCATATTTTCCAAAGGCACTTGATTATCCCCCCCACCGTCATCTTGAGCGACGAACAACGCTGTTCTTCAAACAGTGGATATCCACTGTTTGAGCGTTGTGAGATGAGCGAGCACCTATCAACGTGCGAGCGGTGACCGAGTGTGGCGTTGTCATTGCGCCACACGAGAAAGAGGAACGACTGTGACGAACGCAGTCGGGCTAGGAGGCGAAGCCGACGACGCTCTGCCGAGGGGGCCCCTTCAGGGGTTTCGGCAGTAGGATCTTGTTCGGTTTTAGTCCTGCAAGATACATTCGACTACGCAGGGTTTCACCCTGCTCCGCTCAGTATGACATAGGGGAATCTGATACAATTTAATATTAGTAGTTTATCAATTTTTTGCAGCCACTTGATTATAACTTTGTTATATGATATAATAAACTTAAGGGGACATTCCCGCACAATTACGACTTGAGGAAAAAGGTATTATGGATATAAACCGCTACTCGCCGAGATACGGCGTGAACTACAAACACATGACAAAACTTGCCGACTTTTCGACCGAGGAAATTTTTGAATTCCTGTACGCAACAAAGGCGATGAAGGACAAATTCATCGCACACGAGGACACAAAAATTTTCCGCGACGTGACGCTTGCGCTGCTCTTCGGCGACACAAGCCTGCGCACGCGCTCGGCCCTCGAGATAGGCATAAACCAACTTGGCGGCAACTGCATAAACCTGCCCTATAACGAGCGCGACATGCGCGCCGGCGAAAACATAAAGGACATAGTTACCGTGCTTGCGCGCTACGGCGTGGGGGCGCTTGTCACCCGCGGCATAAAACAGAGGGAGCTTGACGACTACGTTTCGGTTTCGCCCATTCCCATAATCAATTCGACAAACGACGACTTTGACCCCATTCAGACGATATGCGACCTGTTCACCATATGGGAGCGCAAGAAGGTTTTGGAGGGGCTTAAGATAGCATATATAGGCAAGGGAACGCACGTTGCCTCCTCGCTGATAATGGGTGCGGTAAAGTGCGGCATGGACGTCGCCGTGGCCACCCCCGCCGAGTTCAGGCTCAAGCGCGAACACGTTCAGCGCGCCGAACAGTACGGGCAGATAACCCTCACCGACGACCCCTACTATGCAGCAAAGGACGCCGACATTATCTACACCGACAGCTACCGCTACCACATTAAGCCCTCCGCCGAGGAGAGGCACATAATGGAGCCTTACAAGGTGAACAACTCCATAATGTCCGCCGCCAATCAGGACGCAATTTTTATGCACCCCCTGCCCGCATCGCGCGGGGTGGAAGTCACCGCCGACGTAATAGACGGCAAGTTCAGCGTTGTAATGGAACAGGCCGAAAACAAGCTGCATGCAATTAAGGGCATCTTAGCACTCCTCATAGATTAACGCAAGTTGTTTACCAAAGGATGTGAACTAACATGCCGTTAATAGTGAAGTACACGGCGTTGCCTTGTGTGAAGTAGCGCCTGTGCGCTGTGAAGTAAAAGCCCTGCGGCTTTTGTGAAGTTTTTCCTCCCGCTGTCATCTTGAGCGCAGTCGAAAGATCCGGTGCGGAACGCACCTTAGCGGGAGGAAAAGTTATGGTAAAAATCATGCGCCTGCGGCGCAAACACCGCATTGTAGGCGCCCAAAGACTTGGGGAGCTGTCGTGCTTTAGCACGACTGAAGGGTTCATTTGCCCCCACTTGTCATTTTTGCCGTTTTTTAAAACCATAGCACTCGTGCGAAACTGCAGTATTCGCGCGAAGGAACAGAGAGAGGATATGAAATTTAAGACGCAGATACCAGTGATGATAGGGTCGGCGGCGTTTTGCGCGCTTATTGTGTGGCTGTTGACGTACACCATGCTGCAGGCGAACGACATGAGCCCCTTGAATATTTTTGCGATAGTCGTTGCAGGGCTGTATGCACTTACGGTGGCGCCCTCCTACGCCTTTGCCTTTTGGGTGGCGAAGAACGCCGACTACAACAACCCCAATGTGGCGCGTTGGGTGCTGAATATGTTTGTGGGGTACAGCAACACGAGCCCCGCGGTATTCACTCTGCCGCTGCTCTTGGCGCCGCTGTTCTTTTGCTACTACTTAAAAGTTTTATTTGCTAAACAATAGGTAGCGCGGCGGGCGCAAACTGCGCCCGCCGCAACAGATAATTGCGAGGTTTGGTTTATGAAAGTTGAAAACGTCGTGCTCGACAAAAAATGCAACGTCGTTCTGACCGCGTACATACTCGACGACGAGGGTGAGCACGCCGTTTACAGGCGGCCTGCTGTAATAGTAATGCCCGGCGGCGGGTATAAATTCTGCTCCGATCAGGAGGGCGAACCCGTTGCTTTGGCATTTGCGGGGGCGGGCTACCACGCCTTTGTTTTGCGGTACTCCGTGGGCGACAACTTTAAGAGCGGAAAACCCATAGAGGACTACGAAGCCGCATATGAAAACATACTCTCCCATGCCGAAAGTTGGCACATAATGCCCGACAAAATAGCAGTAGCGGGTTTTTCGGCGGGAGGACATCTTGCGGCCTGCGCGGCCACCATTTCAAAACACACCCCGCAGGCGGCAATATTGGGCTATGCCGTGACGCTCAAGGGCGATTCAGAGCGCGTGGGCATGGGCAAGTATGTGCCCGCGGAGCATGTTAGCGCGCGCACCTGTCCTACATTTTTGTTTGCGACGGCAACGGACGCCGTGGTGCCTGTAAAAAACACGATTGAATATGCAGGCAGGCTGAGCGAAAACGGAGTGCCGTTTGAGTGCCACATATATTCGCAAGGCGAGCACGGTTTTTCGCTTGGCACGCAGAATTTTGTGCGCTACGGCACAGGACTTTGCCCGAGGGCGGGAAATTGGCTAAGCGACTGCATATCTTGGCTGAATGAAATTTTTGGAGTCAGCGCCGTAAAAGATCCCGAATGGCGTCCATAACTCAGGCAGATAAAAAATAACAGCGCCGCGGGCGGCATAATTGCCGCCCGCGGCGCTGTTATTGCTTATTACTGCTCCTTACTTTCAAGGTCGATTACCACCACTTCGGGGCGGTTGTTTATGCGCAGGGGAAACTCTGAATTGCCGAGTCCCCGCGAGATTATCATGTGCGTAGACCCCAATATATGCTCGCCCGAAGTCAGTTCGGGGAAGAGTCCCTGCCCGGGCGCATACACTCCCTGCTCGGTAAAGGGGAAGCGCCATTGCCCGCCGTGGGCGTGGCCGCAGAGCACCAAATCGTACCCCGCCCTTGAATAGCGGCGCAAAAACTGCGGCTCGTGGGCGAGAAGTATTTTATAGGTGTCGAATTCGGGGGTTATTTCGAAGATGGTGTTGTTTTTGAGCTGTGCGCAGCCAAGTCCTACGAGGGCGACGCCGTGCGTCATGACGTACTGATTTTCAAGCACCACGGCGCCTTCGTCCGCAAGTTTTTTGGAGAACTCGCGGTAGTTTCTGTAGCGCATCTCATGATTGCCCGAAACATAGTAAAGGGGTGCAATTTTTACGAGCTGTTCTATAAGCTCCAAAGCCGCCTCCTCCCCCGGCTTGCGGTAGAGGTGGATTATGTCGCCCGTAAAGGCGATTATGTCCGGCTTGAGCTTTTTGACCGCCCTGACGAGGCGGCGATTTTTTTTGCCGAACCGCTTGGCGTGCAGGTCGGAGAGGTGAACTATCCTGAACGGCTGCGTTATGCGCGGATTTTGCACGGTATAGTGCGTCACGCCGAGCTTGCTGTTTGAATACCAACAAAAAAAAATTATGAGCGCGACGGCGGCGATACAGCCTGCGACGGTGAGGACAATTTGCAGCGCGGTCATACCCTGACCACCGCCCTGAAAATCTTTTTGCCCTCGTCCATGAACTTTCGCTCGTGCTCGGTTATTACGTTGCCTTCGAAGGGGTGGGCGGCGAGGTCGCGGCAGACGGAGACTATGTTCAGCCCCTCCTCCTTAAAGCTTTCAAGCGAATAGTCGAAGAACGCCTCGTCGTCAGTCTTTTGCCAAATTTCACCGCCGGGCTTTAAGAGGTACCTGTAAATTTTTAAAAACCGCGGGTTGGTGAGGCGCTGTTTTACATAGCCCTGCTTGGGCAGTGGATTGGAAAAATTGAGGTATATGCGCTCTACCGAATGTTCGGGAATGTACTTGGGCAGAACTTCTGCAGCGCAGATGAGAAAATGCACGCCCTTGATTTCCTCCGCCATTGCGCTTTCGCACGCTTCAATCATGACGTTGGAAATTTTTTCGACGGCGACAAAGTTGACATCGGGGTGCAGAACGGCCATTTTATTGACAAAGCCGCCCTTGCCGCAGCCGACTTCGAGGTGAACGGGGTTGGAATTACCGAAAATTTTTACATAATCCAAAAGCTCGCGCTGCTGAGAGGCAAGCTTCATATTCTTTTCTTTTAAATCGGCCACGGTGAGGATGTCGCCGCAGGCGGCGAGGCGCTCCTCGAGATGGCTTTTTTTGTGCATTCTCATAAGAAAAATTTTACCATATTACGGCGCCGCCGTGCAAGTATTTATTTAATCAATTTCGACATATTTATTAATTTTATATACATAACTTATAGGCTCCCTTGTGTAAAGGGAGCTGTCACGCGAAGCGTGACTGAGGGATTGTTACCTTATTTCATTTACTACGGCGCTTACGCGCCTACAATCCCCCTTCGATTCCCCCCTTTGCACAAGGGGGGCGGGTGAGTGAGGACTTCGTTCACGCAGATTTCTCCATGCGTTCGCTATCGCTCACTTAGTCGAAATGACAACAGTCAGGCCAAAATTTTGCGCGAAACATTTTAAATAATCAAACGCTGCAAGCGAAGTCGCGCCTTCGCGCAGCAGGCCACAATTTGCGCATACCTGCGGCTCACCGGGGTGAATGGGCGCAATTATATTATATGAGGGCTAAAATAAGATTGCGCCCAAAGGGGCCGGCCCCTCAAGTCGCACAAAATTGCAGGCGCGCAAGCCAAAATTTTGCGCGAAAAATTTTGCGCGAAACATTTTGCGCACATCTTTATTTTATTTTTATTTTTGATAAAAGCGTTTTAATACCCGTGTTAAGACTTAAAAATAAAGCGTCGGGTAAAATACTCCGCCACTGAAAGTTACCTTTTTCGCGCGTCGGGAGGGGCGGAACTTTTAAAGGAGGAGAAAATATGGATTTTTTGACCATCATTGACAACCTGACCAATTACGGCGTGGACATTGCCACCATATCGGCAATAACCTGCGTGATAGTGCAGATACTCAAGCGCACCCTGCTGAAGAACTGCCCCAAGAAGGTTATAACCTTTTTGCCCTTTGTGATAGGCACCATTCTTTACGCGGTTTTTGCGGCGGTGGCGCACCTTGACATCGGCTATCTTTTGACCGACCTGCCCTATGTGTGTGAGCGCGGATTTACCATAGGCGCGCTCTCCACGGTGCTGTACGTTTTATACGAACAGCTGATACGCGAAAGGGAGCAGACGGGCGTAACCGAGGGGGTAATTGCCGCCCTGATAGAGGGCTACGTTACCCAAGAAGGCGCGGCGGACGCAGCAAAGCGCATAGCCGAGGCCCTCAAGGACGACCTCAACGGCGACGGCGCCAAGCTTGCGGCGGACATCTTGAAGGAGTACGCCGCCGAGGACACCGATCAGATTGAGATTGAGGCTGTTTCAAAGGTAATTGTTGACACTTTGAAGAGCCTTACCGGTCAGAGCGCGCAGTAATTGAAGCGGCCATAGGCCGCGGGAGCGGGGCGGACGGCAGTCCGCCCCGCTCTTTTTACCCCGCCGAGCGCAGATTTATATCGAACGAGACCTCCGCCTCGGACAGAATGGTGTCCTTAAAGCGCTCGTAATAGTCGTAGTTGAACCTGTAGAGCAGCGTCCTGAGTTTGAGCACGTCGCAGTCGGTGGTGCGGAGGGCCTGAACGAGCGAGGAGAACCTTTGCCTGAGCGCCTGCGCCCCGCCGTTCAGAACCTCGTCGGGCACGACCCCTTCCGAGACGGGCTGCGCTTCGCCCGTGCGGTCGACGTCGCTTATCTGTACAACGGCGGAAAAGGAGATGCGCACCTTGGGCACGCCCTTTTCGACGGCGACGGACACGTCGCCGCTGCAGCCGCGCATGCCGAGGGTATAGGTGTCGCCCTGCGCCTGACAGGGCACGAAGATGTGGCGGACGTCGTTTTTAAGCAGGTTGAGGGCGAAGGTCTGCTCCTCGCCGAGGATGCCGGCAAATTTGCCGTCGCGGAAGATGGCCGTGCGGTCGCAAAGAAATTCCTGCGGGGCCTCCTGCCCGCCCGACTGCCCGCCTGAGGAACTGCCCGAAGAGCCTCCCCCTCCCGACGATGAGGAGCCGCCCGACGATGAGGAGCCGCCCGACGAGCTAGCAGACCCCGAACTATCCCCCAACGAACCGCCTTCGGCCGACTGCGACTGTGCGCGGATGAAGGGCATGTAGCACGCGGCGGAGAGCGAGTAATCGTCTATGCCGATTATCTTTAAATTTACCGTGGACACGTTGCCGCTCTTTTTGGCCTCGTCTGAAAGGAGGCGCTCAATGGACACCGTCGCCGTGTTGCCGAAGCGCATTTGCGATGCCAGAAGTTGCCCCGCGCTGCCCTTGCACATGGCTATCACGGGGGTGAGCTGTGTAAAGTCGTCGCGGTAGAAGTAGTCCAAAATTTCAAATATGTCCCCATTCTGACAGCTTTCGCCAAGGACGAGCAGCTTGCAGAACACAAGCTTGGGGTAAAAGCCCGTCTTTTTGTTGATTTCGTTGAGGGCGTCGGCGACGGTTGCGCCCTCCCCCTCCACCTCGATATACTGCGTGTTTTCGCCGTTTTCAGAGGGCTGCGGAATGGCGACCTGCGCCGTGACGGACACGCCGCCCTCCTTCAAGTCTATGCCCGCGCCGATAATGACGGCCGTCTTGCGGATATCGACGAGGCCGAAATCGTTCGTGAAGAACAGAAAGGCCATGGCGATTATGGTTATGGCGTAAATTAAGGACGCCAGCCTTTTGAAGTTAAACTTTTTCACGGCGGCCTCCCACGGCGTAGGCAAGCCACGCCAATGCGGGCAGGGCGTAGGCAAACGTCAGCGTTGCCCAACCCATTATGTTGGTGCCCATCTGCTGAACGAGGGCAAATTTGTTGTTGAGGATAAAGGTGAGTGCGATGAGCACGGCGTTTATTGCAAGCGAAAAGGCGGGATGCCACTGCTTTGAAAAGACCTTTGAAAGGCAGTACGTCGCCAACTGAATATTTAAAACGATGGCGAACAGCATGGCCACGTCGAGGGCGTAGACAGCCAAAAGGTCGGTGCGGCCGATTAAGCTTATAGCCGAAAAGAAGATGGAAATTTTGGTTATGGCAAAGTACTGCTGTGCGGCGAGGTCGGAATATATGGCGTAGAAGATTGCGCACACCGCCGCCACTATCAGCCCGCCGAGGGCGCAGGACAGGCTTATTTTTGCCGCGTCCCCCCTTTTGTACTTGAAGTGACCCATGAAGAGCAGCATTATTGCGCCCTCGTTAAACCTGAAAAATCCCGCAGCGCAGCCCGAAAGCAGGGTGCCCGCAGGCTGCTTCAAGAGGGGCAGCAGGGCGGAGAAGTTGCAGTCAAGCAGTCCCATAATGACGAGCAGAACGACGGTGACGGCAAATATGGGCAGGCAGACCTCCGCCGTGCGGCCGACGTTGGTCAGCCCCCTGCTGCCCGCATATATTGCAAAAAAGAAGAAGGGCAGAAAGATTAAAAGGGAGGGGATTGTGTCGTAAAACACCTCGTGCACCATGGCCTGCTGTTCGGTCATGGGGACGACGGCCGAGAGGGCGAAATAGACGGCGAGGACGGCATAGACTATGCGCGCCGTCACCCTGCCGAAGGAGCAGGATATAAGCTCAAAGAAGGTCTTGTCCGTCTTGGACGAGAGGTAGCAGACCGCCCACACGAAGGCCGTCTGCACGGCGGTATCTGCAAGGACGGGCAGCCACAGGGCGTTGCCGCACGCCGCCGCCATTGTTGTGGGGTAGAGCATCAATTTTATGGAAGCGTTGAACACGCACATTATTATGCAGATTTGCCTGACGCTTAAATTATTTTTTATCACTTTTCAACCTCACTTTGTTGCGCGACCCAAGCGTTTTGGGGCGGTTGCGCATGGAGTACATGTTGCTCTTTAACAGGGCGTCCTTCAAATCGCCCTCCACAAGGGGCGCAAAGGGGGACAGGAGCGGCACGCCGTAGGACTGTTCGGAGCAAAGATAGCACAGTATAAACGCCGTAAGGAGCACGAGGCCGTATATGCCTATCGACCCCGCCACTATGAGGTATAGCAGCCTCAATGTGGTGGTCGTCTCCACCAAGTCGGGCACGGTGTAGAGACAGATTGCCGAAAAGGCGATTATGATTATGGCGGGGGTGGAGATTATGCCCGCCTTTACCGCAGTGTCGCCGAGAACGAGGGCGCCGACGACCGACAGGGCGAGGCCGACGTATTTGGGCATTCGTATGGAGGCCTCGTTGAGCACCTCCAAGACCATTAAAGTTAAAAACATCTCCACGCTCGGCGAAAAGGGTATGCCCGACACCGAGCTTGCTATTTTGAAGAGCAGCTTCACGGGAATGAGCTGTATTTTGAACAGCTGCGCGCAGATGTACAGCGCGGGCAGCAGCACGCCGATGAGCACCGCCGCCACCCTGAGCGCCCTTATTATGGTGGCGCGGTAGCTTGTTATATAGTAGTCCTCGGCCGACTGAAAGTCCTCCACCACCATGTACGGCGCGGTGAGGGCTATGGGCGAACCGTCTACAATTATGCCCGCCCTGCCTTCGCACAGCTTTGCGCAGAATATATCGGGCTTTTCGCAGGTGCCGCAGTGCTTGAAAAGAGACCGCGGGTGCTTGGAGATGAAGGCAGAAATGTAGGACGAGTCGGGCACAAGGTCTATTTTGTTGGCCTTTATCTCCTCCTCTATCTGCTCGGGCACGCCCTCGCGGCACACACCGTCTATATAGCACAGGGCTATGGCCGTGGCGCTCTGTTCGCCCGAGGACAACATTTTAACCTGCAGCTTATCGCTCTTCAGGCGCTTGCGCACAAGGCCGAGGTTGGTCTTTATGTCCTCGGTGAAGCCCTCCCTCGGGCCCTTTACTGTTATCTGCGTGGGCGGCTCCATGACGGCGCGGCCGGGCGGATTTTTTAGCCCTATCATATAGAAGCCCTCCGTCCCGTCGATAAACAGGGCGGCGTTGCCGTCGAGTATGCCCGAGACAGCTTCCTTGATTTCCTTACCCTGATTTATTTCGGGCGAGGCCAGAAGCTGCGCGATCTCCTCCCCGCTGTCGCTTATCTTTGCGGCGCGCAGGGGTTTTACCACAAGTTCGCCCAAAAGATTTTTATCGGCCAACCCGTCCAAATAGACGGCGGCAAACTTTTTGCCCGAAAGCGAACAGAATTCAAAAGTTATTATGTCGGGCGAAGTAAGGATTTCCTTTATCTCTTTAAGTTTATTGCTCAACGAGGCACTGCCGCCCTGTTCGGCGCCGCCTCCGCCTTCTGAGCGCTCATCGGTATTTTGACTCATGCTCCCTCCATTTTATGGTGCCCGCAGCCCTGTGCTGCGGGCACAATTATTTTTTGCAGAAAATTTTAAAAAATACTTGACAGCACATACTATGTAATGTATAGTATTAGATGAAACGAGGTATTATTTTGGATATTCAGATAAAAAAGGGCGTGTTGGACGCGTGCGTGTTGCACGCGCTCAAGGGCGGCGAAAGTTACGGATATAAGATAATTAATGATTTAAGGGGCATAATAGATATATCGGAGAGCACGCTCTACCCCATTTTAAAGAGGCTTGAGGCCGCGGGGGCGTTAAAGACCTACAGCCGCGAATTCAACGGCAGGCTGCGAAGGTACTACTACCTTACGCCCGCAGGGGAGGCAAAGCTTGAGGAGTACAAGGACGACTTTGAAGAAGTCATAAAGATTTATAAGAGCATTTTCGGAGAAAGTAAATGAAATACATTGAATGGCGTGACGAATTTGAACTTTTTTTAGGCGCGCTTGAAAGGGAAGAGCGCGAAAGAATTCTTGCATACTACGGCGAGATGTACGCCGACAAGCGCGACAGCGGACTGACGGAGGAACAGGCCGTGGCGGAGTTCGGCGCGCCCTATGACGCTGCCAAGAAAATTTTAGACGAGGAGGGCGCCAAAAAGGGCGGCGCGGACGAAGGAACGCAGGCCGCAGGCGATGACGAACGGGCGCAGTTCACCTCCTCCGGGGCGGTGGACGCGCTTGAGATAAACGGCGCCTTGGGCAACATATATGTGCGCTTTTACGACGGCAAGGACGTATGCGTAGACTACCCCACCACCGCCATACTCGACTACAAAGTAACACAGCAGGGCGGAAAGGTTGCAATAAGGCACAGGGACGTAAAGTTCAAAAATGTCAATTTAAAGAACGGCATTATCCCCGACATGACCATCGACGTGCCCAAGGACCTTACGCCCGACTGCACAATCTCACTGACGGGGGGCACGCTCAAACTTGACGGGGGCGACTACGGCAACATAGACGCCTGCGTGGAGGGCGGTTCGCTCAAGACGGGAAGAATATACTGCAGCGACGCAAAAATTGTCACCGACGCGGGGGCGATCGACATAGACGGCGCCGTATTCCACCGCATGCACGCAGAGATAAACGCGGGCAAGATGACAGCAGGCAGCCTTTGCGGCTCGACGGCAGATATTAAAGTCAACGCGGGCGCCGCGCAGGCGGACAGCGTAGACTGCAGGCGTGCGGAAATTTGCGTGAGCGCCGGCAAGGCCGACATTACCCTGTGCGGCGCCAAGGAGGACTACGACGCGCAGGTCAAGCGGACTTTGGGTTCGTGCAACCTCGACGGGCGGTCGCTCAACTGCGAGCGCTCGGTAAAGGCCGAGGTCTACTTCGGCTCGCTGAATATAAACTTTACAAAATAGCAGGCGGGCGCGGGCGTATTTCGCCCGCCCTGCCGTTTTTTTTAGTTTTTTAGCGCCGCGCTGTATAGCGCGGCGCGTTTACGGTTATGGGTTGCCTTAGCAACGTTATGATTGTCTTTTCCTTGCGAAAAAGACAAGTTATGGCAAAAATTATGCGGCGTAGCCGCACGCGGCTATGCCGCGTCATACTGAGCGGAGCAGGACGTAGACCTGCGCAGTCGAATGTATCTTGTTTGGTTTCATACCAAACAAGATCTTTCAACTTCGTTCGTCACAAAAGTTCCTCACTCCGCTCAAGATGACAAGGGGTGTAACAATTACACATCTTTCAGGAACCCCTATATTTGCGCGAAGAGTTGACTTTGAGAGCTTTACGGTGATAAAATAATAGATGCGCATGTGAGCATGCACGGAGTTTTACCTATGAAATTTGACTACGACAGTACATACTTCAACCCGACGGATGTCTTGGAGTGCGGGCAGATTTTTCGCTTTGAGCCCTTCAAGGAGGGCTACAGGGTGTATTCGGCAGACAAGGACTGCTATGTGCACACCGAAGGTGCAAGGACGATAGTCGAGAGCGACCACCCCGACTACTTTTATAATTTCTTCGACCTCGAGAGGGACTATTCGGAGATAATAAAGATGGCCGAGAGCTTCGGCGTGACCTTCCTGACCGAGGCGTGCCATAAAGCCAAGGGACTACGCCTTTTGAATCAGAACCGCGAAGAGATGATATACTCCTTCATCATCTCGCAGAACAACAACATTCCGAGGATAAAGGGCATTATCTCGCGCATATGTGCGGGGTTAGGGCAAAAAACGGACTCACCCTTCGGCGACTTTTACGCCTTCCCCACCTCCGCCGCGTTGGCTTCAAAGGAGCCCGAATATTACAAGGCTTTGGGCGCGGGTTACCGCGACGTATTCCTCTCGGACACGGCCAAGCGCATAGCCGCCGAGGGCGTAAGTCACCTTGAAGATATGAACTACGACGAGCTAAGAAAAACGTTGCTCACATACAAGGGCATAGGCCCCAAGGTTGCCGACTGCATATGCCTGTTCGGCTTCGGCAAGCGGGACGCCTTCCCCGTGGACACATGGATTGAAAAGCTGTACCACGAGGACTTTGGCGGCACTTTGACTGACAGGAGCAAAATAAACGCATACTTTACCTCCCTTTTCGGCGCGTATTCGGGGTATGTGCAACAGTATTTATTTTACGCAAAACGCGCAAACTTGTAATATGCCCGACTATTTTACCCACTCCATTCTTTCGGGAATAATTTTTGAAAAACTCGATAAGGACGTAAGGCAACAGATTGCCGACAGAAAGCTGTACCTTTTGGGTGCGCAGGGCGGCGACGTGTTCTTTATGTACAACCTCAACAAGTCGGCAAACCTCGGAAGAAGGCTGCACGGCCTCGACGCCATGTTTGTGTTCAATAGCCTTATGGACGCCAACCCCTCCTACGCCGCGGGCTACGCCACCCACTACGCGCTCGACAGCACGCTACACCCCGCAGTATATGCCTTTGAAGCCACTTCGCGCGCGCCGTTTGCCCACCTTGCATTTGAAAAGGACATAGGGCTATATGTTTCGCGCAAAGTTGCCACACCGCGCAAGATCATGCCCAAAGAGGACGTTTGCGGCGCCACTTTCGCCATATACGACGCCGTAAAAAAGCTGGACGACAGCATAACCCTGACGGGCGTGGAGCGCTGTTTAAAGCGCTACTTTGCCTACACGCGCACTATTTATGCGCGCAAAAAGCAGAGTTATAAGTTTGACTACGACTACTCCTCCCTCTCCCCGCTCATAGACGAGGGCATAGAGGCGGGCGTAAGAGCCGTGACCTGCGTGATTGAAAAACAGCTCGACCCCCAAGTCTTTTCCAAGAGCTTTTTACAGCATTGAGTTGCCCAAATATTGCTATATTGTAGGCTCCCTTGTGCAAAGGGAGCTGTCACGCGAAGCGTGACTGAGGGATTGTTAACTTATTTTATTTACTACGGCGGCTCCGCCGCCTACAATCCCCCCCTTTATCCCCCCCTTTACACAAGGGGGGCTTTGTGTGTTGCATCTGTCCCCTCTATGTAAGGGTCGGGGGTTCCCTGTCATTTCGAGATAGTTAGAAGCGCCGCGCTTAAAAAGCGCGGCGCGTTTAAATTTTAAAGTTGCTATCAAAATTTATTGCACAGGGCAATCGAAGACGCCGTCGTATATGCCCCTCTCGGCGATTATGCTGTACAGCTCATCCTGAGTTATTTCGCGGCCGTCGGGGGTGCGCAGTATTAGATAGCGCTTGTCGTCCAACAGGCGCACCGCCCCCTTTACCGTCAGCGAGGGGTCGACAATGACCGTCTTTACCTCCATTCCCCGCCTGAGTGCCGCACGCGAGGCGTAGTTTATGCGCACGGCGGGCGGACTCTTTTCGAGCGCGGAGCACAGCAAAAAGAGCGCAAAGAACAAAAATGTTATGTTGTAACCGCTGATGAAGAAGCACGCGATGAGCAGCGCGGCGAATATAATGTTGGTGACGCGCAGCACAATTTTTGCCGTCCTCTCCTTAAAGAAGTGGCACAGCACGCACTTTGCCACCCTGCCGCCGTCGAGCGGGTAGGCGGGCAAAAGGTTGACAATCAGCATGGCGAGCGAGGCGTACATAATAGTGTCGGTAAAGGCGTAGGTTGAGGGAAAAAACCACCACAGCCCCGCGAGGAACACGCATATGCAGGCGTTTACGGCGGGGCCCGCAAGGGCGAGGGCGACCTCGTCCCGCCACTTTATGCCGTCGATTTGACACACAGCCGCCGCGCCGTAGGGCATGAGCTTTATCTGTTTGCACTCATACCCCAATTTTGCCGCGCAAAAAACGTGACCGCACTCGTGCAGGAGGGCGGTCAACGCGCAGATGATACTTACAAAAAACCCGCCGAAAAAGGCGCAGAAGATGATGACCGCAAAGAACAGCGGGTGAATGGAAAACTTCACGAATTCCAAACGGGAACGGCGCCGTCGAGGGTGTAGCCGCTGATTACCGTGTCGCCGTCGTACATGCTGACGCGCACCTCGTTGGAGCCGTCAGAATAGGCAAAGGGAATGTTGGCCTTGACCTCGTCGCCGGCGGCGTAATAGACGTTGCTCAGCCCCGTAAACACGCTTGAGAAGGTTGAAGTGTGGGCAATCTCCACGGTGTAGAGCCCGTCGCTCTCCGTTACGGACGAAACCGTTCCGTCGCACACGGGATATACGGCCGTCTGCCCGGTGAAAGTTATCACGCCGCCCGCCGCCTGACTGACTTCGGCGTCGGACAGCTGACTGACCACGGGGGAGAGCTCCAAATCGGTGTAGTTGATCTCCTGCACGGTCGGCTGCGAGAAGCCCGAGACGAGGTTGTTGATTGCGGTGTTGTCTACGAGGGCGTTGGTCAAAAATATGCCGCCCGCCAAAAGGCACGCCGCAACGGCTTCGGCTATTAAAATAGTGTTAGTGCCGTCGCTCGTCTTGGTTTTGGTTGCAACGGGTTCGGTGAGGTCCTCCGTCTGAATAAAATCGGCGCGGACGGACACGTCCTCCGCTTCGGCGCGGCTGTTGACGCTTGCGAGCACGTCGTCCTTGAGGTCCTCCTTTTGTACCGCCTTGCGCCTGAAGAATCCGCGCTTTTTTACCACATTGACGGTGCTGACGGGAATTTCGAGCATTTCGGCGTATTCCAAATTATCCATTTTAAGCCTCCGGGAAAAGTTATATTCCATTATACGCCCGAAAGGCTCACATTAGAACTGCCCGCAAAAAATTTTGGGACAAGCCCTTCCCACTTCGCGCAAATACTACAGTTTTGCGCGAGTGCTAAGGTTTATTATTCCTTGGGTCGAAATGACAACTCTCCACCCGTCATCTTGCGCAAACCCTTCCGTCACGCTTCGCGTGCCACCTCCCCTTAACTAAGTGGAGGCTATAATGCGGTTTTGCGCCGAAGCCCCCCTTTGTCATTTCGAGCGCAGTCGAGAAATCTCGGAGCGACAGCGACGGACAAAGGGGACGTTGGTTATGGACTTCGTTTTGGAGATTTCTCCGCTTCGCGCAATGATTGCGCTTCGGTCGAAATGACAAAAATACGCGGCGGCGCCGATGGTGCCGCCGCAAAATGCTTGCATATAAATATTATATAATTGCCGAAAGGGCTGTAGAAAGCCTTACAAAATCATGAGGTGCGAGTGTTTCGCCGCGCGCCTTTAAATCTATTCCGCAGGACTCAAGGGCGGCTTCTGTCTGTCCGCGGGAGAGCGAAAAGGTGCGGCAGAGGTTATTTTCCAAGGTCTTGCGGCGGGCGCCGAACGCCGCCTGCACCACCTTTTTATACATGCCCTCGTCCACGCTGCCAAGTCTGCCGCGTTGAATATCTATGCGCACGACGGCGCTGTCGACATTGGGTGCGGGGTAGAACATTTCCCGCCCCACCCGCAGCACCTTTTTGCACGAGGCATACAGGGCGATATTTGCGGTGATTGCGCCATAGTCGGGGGTGTTTGGCGGGGCGCACAGGCGGTCTGCCACCTCCTCCTGCACCATTACGGTCAGCGAAAGGCACTTAAGTGAGTGCTCCAAAAGCATCATTATGAGGGGCGTGGTTATATAGTAGGGCAGGTTTGCCACCACGCGGTAGGGCGGAAGCTCCCTTTCGAGCACGTCGAGGCGGAGCTTTAAAAAGTCCCTGAAGGTGACCTCCACATTTTCAAGCCCGGCGAGCGTTTGGGCGAGCACGGGCTGTAAGGTTTTATCTATCTCATATGCGTGCACGAACGCCGCCTTTTGCGCAAGAGCGCGCGTAAGAGTGCCGGCGCCGCAGCCTATCTCCACCACATGGCAGCCCTCGGCGCCCGAGAGGTCGACAATGCGGCCGAGAAGAGACTCGTCCGTTAAAAAGTTCTGCCCGTACTGTTTTTTGAAGTTGAACCCCGCTCCCGCGAGGGTATTTTTTAAACTTTTATCTTCCATAATTTGTAAGCGCCGCATGCGGATAAGCGCCGCGGCTTTGCCCATACTGATGATGTGAACTTCGAAATTATTTGAACTTCACCCTACAAAAGATTGGTTGGCAGCCGCATTTGCGGTTGCCAACTTATTTTTTTAATTTGGGAAACAGCCGCTCGGCATTGTCGCGCACGGCGGAGCACATTTCCTTTTCGCCCACACCCTTTATCTGCGCCATATTACGCGTTATTTCGGGGATACTGCGGGGTGTATTGGGGAATTGACCGAACGCCGACGAGGGCGAAAGATAGGGGCTGTCCGTTTCGGTGAGCAACCTGTCGATGGGAATGGCCTCAATGGCACGCCTCGGCTTTTTGCTGCGGCGGTAGGTTGAAGTGCCGCCGAAGGAGAAGTACGCGCCGAGGGACAAAAAGCCACCCACCATCTCGGGAGAGTACGAATAGCAGTGCAGCAGAAAGCCGTGTCTGAGCATGGACGCATTGTCCTTGAGAAAGTTTAATGTGTCCTCGGCGCAGTCGCGCGAGTGTATCTGCACGGGCATGTCAAGCCTGTCGGCAATTTCAAGCTGCGCCTTGAAGAAGTGGTGCTGCCTCTCCCTGTCGGTATCGGGATAGTGATAGTCGAGCCCGATTTCACCCAACGCTATGCACTTGGGGTGGTTGCACAGCTGTTCGATTTCGTGCAGGTCGTCAAAGGAGCAGTGCTTGAGCTCGGTGGGGTGAAGGCCCGCGGTGAAATATATGCAGTCGTACCACTCGGCAAGGTCCCTGCACATGCGGGACGAGGGCAGGTCAAAGCCGACGGTGACCAATCTGTCGACGCCGTCTTTAAGGCAGCTGCGGACGAGTTCCTCCACAGAGCCGTAATCTTTTAAGTTGAGATGGCAATGGATATCTGTATACATATAGTCCTTGTCGCTCGTGTCGTGCAGTGGCGCGACACGCAGCGAGGTTGCTTTGGTCGCGAAATCGCTTAACGGCAGAAATGAATTCCGCCTACGCCGCCTCGGCATTATATTATTAAGAATTGTCGCTCGCGTCGTGCAGTGGCGCGACAGGCGTTCCCCTATTCTGTCATTTCGAGCGAAGCGGCGTATTGCCGCCGCGCAGTCGAGAAATCCCCCAAACGAAGTCAGACTGCGTTCACACAGATTTCTCCGTACGCTCGTCGGGGCAAACTTCGCTTTATACAAGAAATGTAGCCATTTCTTGCAAGCTTGCTACGTTGCCCCTCCTCTTCGTGCAAATACTACAGTTTTGCACGAGGGCTAAAGTTTATTATATTCATTAGTCGAAATGACACAATAAATTTTCTTAAGTGCATATCCTCTTATGCACAATGCGCGTTAACTTAACAAACTTCCGTCGGGAACGTCCTTTTCGGGGCTGACTATCGAGAGGGTGCCGTCGGGCGCTTCGGCGCAGACGATCATGCCCTCGCTCATTATGCCCTTCATTTCCCTAGGGGGCAGATTGGTGACGACAATCACCCTCTTGCCCACCATCTCCTCGGCGGTGTAGTGCTTGGCTATGCCCGAAAGAATGGACAGAGTTTTGTCGCCAACGCTCACCGTTTCGTGCAGAAGCTTGCTCTTTTTAACGGGCTCGCAGGCAATTACCGTACCCACGCGCATCTCTATCTTTGCAAAGTCGTCTATGGTTATGGGCGCCTTGTGCTCAACTTCGGGGGCGGGCGCCGCCTCCGCCTTCTGCTTTTCGGAAATGGCCTTAATAATCGGCTCGATATCGGCCTGCTTTAAGCGCTCAAACAGCGTTTCGGGCGCGTTGGTTACGGCATATCCGGGGGGCAATCCAAATTTATCGAGGTCGGCATACGCCCTCACGGCGCCGCCCGTCTGCGCCAATATTTTATCGGCAGTCGCGGGCATGAAGGGCTGCAAAAGGTTTGCGCCTATGCTTATTGCCTCCAACAGATTATAGAGCACGCGCTCAAGCCTGCCCTTTTGCGCCTCGTCCTTGGCGAGCACCCACGGGGTGGTTTCGTCGATATATTTATTTGCCCTGCGGAAGAGCTGCCACAGCTCGTCCAACGCGTCGGCAATTTTGCACTCGTCCACCTTTGCCGCCACGCGGTCGCGGGAGGTGCGTGCGATTGCCGCCAACTCCTCATCCACTCCCTCCATGGGGGCGGCGGGAGAAACCTTTCCGCCGAAGTACTGATTTGTCATGGCGACGGTGCGCTTTACAAGGTTGCCGAGGGTATTTGCAAGGTCGGAATTGTGCCTGTCGGTCATCAGCTCCCACGTTATAATGCCGTCGTTTAAGAAGGGCATTTCGTGCAGGACAAAATAGCGCACGCTGTCCACGCCGTAGACGGACACGAGGTCATCGGCATACATAACGTTGCCCTTGCTCTTGGACATTTTGTCGCCGCCCTGCAACAGCCAAGGGTGGCCGAACACCTTTTGGGGCAGGGGCAGCCCCATTGCCATCAAAAATATCGGCCAATATATGGTGTGGAAGCGGATTATATCCTTGCCGATGACGTGGATATCGGCGGGCCAATACTTTTTGAATGTGTCGGACGGGCTGTCACCGTCGTAGCCGATGCCCGTGATGTAGTTTGTCAGCGCGTCAAGCCAAACATAAATTACATGCTTATCGTCAAAGTCTACGGGCACGCCCCACTTGAATGACGTGCGCGACACACACAAGTCCTGTAATTTTGTCTTAAGAGTGCCGTTTTCGGCGGCGGCCAAAATTTCCTCGTCGCTCTTGCCGATGAACTCGTCGGCGAGCAGGAAGTTATTCATCATCTCGTTCTTGCGCGCGACGGGCTGAATGAAGTCGGGATGGGTGACAATGTGCTTGACGAGCCTATCGGCATACTTGCCCATTTTAAAGAAGTAGGCCTCCTCCTCGGCGGGCTTGACCTCCCTGCCGCAGTCGGGGCACCTGCCGTTTACAAGCTGACTCTCCGTCCAAAAGCTTTCGCAGGGGGTGCAGTACATGCCCTTGTAGGAGCTCTTGTAGATATCCCCTTGCTCGTAGAACTTTTTAAAAATTTTCTGAACCTGACGCTCGTGATAGTCGTCGGTGGTGCGGATAAATTTATCGTAGGAGATATTCATTAACCCCCATATATCCTTGATCTGAGCGGCTATGCCGTCGACAAACTGCTTGGGCGCGACGCCCTTTTCGGCGGCCTTGAGCTCGATCTTCTGCCCGTGCTCGTCCGTGCCAGTCATGAAGAAGACGTCGTACCCCTCCATCCTCTTCATGCGGGCTATTGCGTCGGTTAAAATAATCTCGTAGGTGTTGCCTATGTGCGGCTTGCCCGATGTGTAAGTTATAGCGGTGGTTATATAAAATTTTTCTGCCATATACATTCTCCCGTGCGGCGTACCCCGCCGCCCTGCAAGTAAAAGTTTTCGCTTTAAAATATACCATATTTTAAATTAATTGTAAATTGTTTACATGCAAAAAGGCAAACTTTGTAATCTGCACAGCACGGTCTTTAAAGCGCCCTTACACGGCGAGCACATGATTTATTTATAAAAAAGGCACATTTATTTTTTAATTATGCACTTTTTGTCATATTTAGTGGGTTAGAATATAAATACAAACGTTTGTGCAAATAAA